>CALELC010000674.1 GCA_937904535.1 uncultured Planctomycetaceae bacterium | reverse complement strand
GGGGCGACATGCTGCCGAACAACTCGCAAATCAACAAATCATCACTTAGTCGCAGCGATTCGATCGCCCGCCGTGTCGAACGGATTTCTCCCACGCCGGGCAGAAACACCAACACGTGCCCCGTGGTCCAGCGAAGCATCTTCGGCAACGCTGCCGCCACCTGCTCCCCAAGGCGTGCGCGCGTGGGCACGTTGCTGTACCGAATCTCAACGGGATAGGAGCGGCCTTCACTGACGAACGGTCGAGCCTCGCCCAAAAACGCGACAATCGGTTCCGGGTCGAGCGTGGCCGACATGACCACCAGCTTGAGTTCCGGACGAAACGTCGTGCGGATGCGGTGCAGCATGCCCAGCGCCAGGTCGATCTCCAAGCTCCGCTCATGGAACTCGTCCAAGATCACGCACGATACGTTTTCCAACAGCGGATCGGTTGCCATCCGGCGGAGCAGCACGCCGGTAGTCATCGCAATCAACTGAGTTTGGGCCGACACCTGTTTGTCGAAACGAACGTGGTAACCCACCTGCTGACCGACGGGCGTGCCTAAGTGGTGGGCGAGTTGACTAGCTGCGGCGCGGGCGGCGAGCCGCCGCGGCTGGATGAGCAGGATTTGCCCATCGCCGACTACGTTTTGCCGGATCAACTCGGGCGGCAGGCCGGTGGTCTTTCCAGCACCAGGCGGCGCCTTTAAGACCACCGGAAGGTTGGCATCGATGGCTGCCGTGATCCCGGCGAAGCACTCCGCGACCGGAAGCGATTGAAAAGTCGAAGGATTCATAAAGCGGAAAATAACACTCGGCGGCTCACTGCGCCGAGTTGTGATCCGCGGCCGTGGCAGTGCCGGCGGACGGCGAGGCATCACACCAAGCGATCGGCACCCGCGTGATCTGCGAAGTCGCGAGGTGCTGTCCCGGAGCTTGCCTGCCTGCAACGTACCCCAGCAGCACCAGGTCGTCGACGAAATCGATCGCCGTGTAACAGTACCAGCCCTGAGGATCGTCAGCGATGCGTCGGGCCGGTGTCCACGTGCTGCCGTCATCGCGAGAGATCGCCACACTCAACGGTGTCCGCACGGTGCGCTCGTTAACGGCGCGATCCGTATGGTCGTTCCATACCATCAGCAAGTCATTGCCACCCGGCACACGCTCGATCGACGCCGGCGACTGCGGTGAGGCAACCTTCATTGGCTCCAGCGCTGACCAGGTTTCGCCGCGGTCGGTGGAGTAAGCACGATACTGCTCGCCCGCATTGGTCCGAACCCACAGCATTAGCCGTTGGTCGCTCAATTCGACCACGCCGGGTTCTTGAGCGGCGATCCGAGCGCCCGCCGGATCGCCGCCAGCATGCCCCTGGAGCACATTTTGCGAGCGGTGCCAAGTGAGACCGGCGTCGTCGCTGCAGTAACACATCACCTGGCCTAGCCAGTCTGGCCGCTGCCAGTCGGGACGGTGATGCAGCGCCACCGGAGCAACCAACCGACCACTGCTCAACTGAATCACGCGATCGTTGTTCAGAACATAATACCCTGTCTCGGCATCGCTGATCATTTCCAGCGGCTCACTCCAGCTTGCCGCTTCATCAGCGGAGTATCGCAGCAGCGGCCGACAATCGGTGGCGGAGTTCTTGCGCAGGTAAAACAGCGCAATCCGCCCGTCCTGCAGCCGCAGCAGCGACACCGACATCACATTCCAGCCGCCTTCATTGGCCAGGACTGGCTGATCCTCTGGGGACCAAGTCTGGCCCTGATCATGTGAAACCCGGCTAACTAGCACCGCCGTATCATGATCGCTGCTGCCGCCGGAGAATCGGGTGTAGATAAACAGCAACCGCCCATCACGCAGGCGAATGAAATCGCCTTCGCTGTTGCGTGGGTTGCCGGCGCTCGGCGCCAGGACCAGCACCGTCCGCGGTCCAGCTGCGTCGGCCACGGGGGCCGTCGGTGGACTAGGAGTCTGCGCCCAAGTCATGGCTTGGAAACCGGCAACCAATCCAAAGAATAAAGCAAGCGAGCGCATCACAAATCGGCAAGTATGAAGGATTAGGTGACATCTCAGGTGCAATTCAGATCACGGCGCCTGAGCAACAACGGGATTGCGCAGCACACCCACGCCGTCGATTTCCACTTCGACCACGTCACCCGGACTCAGGGCGGCGGTGGT
Source organism: uncultured Planctomycetaceae bacterium (assembly GCA_937904535.1). Lineage (GTDB taxonomy): Bacteria > Planctomycetota > Planctomycetia > Pirellulales > Pirellulaceae > UBA6163. The sequence continues at coordinate 475 of CALELC010000674.1, read as the reverse complement.
GCCCGGCGTTCCCATGAAAATCAAGTCGCCTGGGTGCAGCGTCACATAGCGGCTGAGGAAGCTGACGGTGTTGGGAATGTTATGGATCAGATGGTCCGAGTTCTCTTCTTGGCGGACTTCACCGTTGAGTTTCAGCCGCAGCATTAACTTGTCTAAGTCGAGGCCGGTGGCGATACACGGTCCAACTGGTCCAAAGGTGTCAGCGCCTTTGGCTCGCCACCACTGCACATCCTTGACTTGTTCGTCGTTTTGCCAGATGCGTTCGCTGACGTCATTGCCGACGGTGATGCCCAAGATGTAGTCGCTGGCTTGCTCGACCGAGACATTCCGGCAGGTTTTGCCGATCACGACCACAATCTCGGCTTCGTAGTGCACGTCCTTCGAATCGGCGGGCAGGACGATCGCCTCACCGTGCCCGATCAGACAGGCGGTGCCCTTCTGAAACGGTTGTGGGATTTGCAGCTTCGGCGGGATC
>CALELC010000673.1 GCA_937904535.1 uncultured Planctomycetaceae bacterium | reverse complement strand
GTGGATTTTCGATCTGCTCGACGCGGTAGCCGCAAATCACGCCGGTGATCAGGTGAGCGTTGGGATTCAGCTTAGCCTGCTGGAAGAACTGTTCAAAAGTCGTTCGCTGCTCAAGCTGTTGCTGAATCGCAGCCTCATCAAAGCCGGTCAGCCAAGTGAGCACCTGATGCAGTTCTTCCTTCGTCCGCCCCTTCTTTTCGACCTTCGTCACATAGAGCGGGTAGATCGCTGCGAAGGTCATTGATGCGATCCGCTCATCATGGCTAGCCGAGCGATTCATCAAGTAGCTCCCATTCGACATGTAGCAGTTTGAATCGGTTGCGATAGGACTCTGGTACCGCAACAACTTACCGCGCGGCGGTTGACCGAACGAGAACTCCGTTCGGCGTTCGCAGAGGGCCTACCGATCGAACACAGTGACCGTGAAGCGAAGCCCGCCCGAGTACACTTGCTCATCGCTGCTGGGGCAATCCTGCACGAGATCTTGCACTGGTACCGGCAGCGCCGCGGTGCACGCCGTTTGGCTGTCGGCAGCGGTCCGGATCCCGCTATAATGCGAAGTGACAAGGTTTCCCCACCGAGCGGCATGACGTGCCGCCAACGCCTATTTTCGCTTACTCACACCCATCAGGAATCCTGCTCGTGACGACTCCACGTTTGAACCGCCGGTCTTTCTTCGCTTCCACCGCTGTCGGCATGTCTGCCGCGGCCGTAGGTGGCCGCGTTTTTGCCGCTGCCAACGAAGAGGTGCGAGTTGCGGTGCTCGGGGCGGGCTGGCGAGGTGGAGAGTTGGCCAAGGCGTTTTCCACAGCCAAAGGGGCTCGGCTGGTGGCGATCGCGGATCCCGATTCCGCTCGAGCCGAGAAGCTGGCCGGTGAGTACAAGACCGAAGCGCTTACCGACCTGCGCCGGGTACTCGATAACCCGAACATCGATGCCGTGGTGATCACGACACCCAATCACTGGCACTGCCTGGCGGCGCTGTGGGCGCTGGATGCCGGTAAGGACATCTATGTCGAAAAACCGCTGTCGCACACGCAGTGGGAAGGACGCCAACTGGTCAACGCTGCCAAACGCTCGGACCGAATCGTGCAGATCGGCACGCAGCAGCGCAGCGACCCGATGCAAGCTGCAGCGAAGAAGTTCCTGCACGAGGAACGCGGTTTGGGGGCAATCCGGTTTGTCCAAGCCAATCGACTGGGGCCGCGGGCCACGATCGGACGCCGCAGCACGCCGCTGCCGATTCCCGAAACGGTCGATTACGACCTGTGGCTGGGACCTGCACAGGATCTGCCGCTGATGCGAAACGAGTTCCATTACGATTGGCACTGGGACTTCAATACCGGCAGCGGTGAAATGGGGAACTGGGGTGTCCACATCCTCGACGATGTCCGCAACGTCGCGTATCAAGACCAGGTGCTCACGCCGAAGCGGATCATTGCCGCTGGTGGCCGCGTCGGTTGGGATGACGCCGGTGAAACCCCGAACGTGCACTACGCGCTGTTTGAAACCGAGCTGTTCCCGACGCTGATCGCGCTGAGCAATTTACCCAAGGCACCCAATGAGAAAGGGGCATGGCAGGCACGCGGCAGCATGCCGGTCAACGGTCCGGGCAGCGGTTATGTGGTCGCTTGCGAAGGTGGCTATTACCTGGGCGAGCGTGGCAAGGGGCGTGCGGTCGATCTGAAGGGCAAGACGATCCGCGAGTTCAAAGGCGGCAACATCGTGCCGCTGCATGTCCAGAACTTCGTCGATGCCGTTCGTTCCCGCGATGCGAACTCGCTCAACGCGCCGGTCGAAATGGGACACCACAGCACGGGGTGGTGCAACTTGGCCAACGTCGCGGTGCAGTGCGGGACTTCCTATGACCGTCAACAGTTAGTGTCGGCGTCATCCCTCGAAGCTTGGCCGGAACTGATCGAGGCGATGGAGCGGCAACTGCAACCGTTCGGTGCCAAGGTTTCGGATTTGGTCACGAGCCCGATTCTGCAGCACGACCCGCAGACCGAGCGGTTTGTCGGAGAAGGAGCTGAAGCAGCGAACCGTTTCCTGCGCCGTGAGTACCGCGGCAAATACGTGGTCAACGAAGTCGCCTAACACCGGCGACTCGGTTCTCTCGCAAGCTCGGGTCGTTACAAAGCTGTTGCGCACCAGGGCCAGCGGTGAAGGTACAAGGAGAACAGCGACAGCGGCGAACGGTCGCCTGTCGCTGACTTTGCTTTTTACCGCTCTGGGAGATACCTGATGTTCGGTTTGCCTTGTCCCAATTGGATGCTGCTGCGGATTGCCGCAGCCTGTTTGCTGCTCGGGTGGATTCCTTCTACGGCATACGCAGACAATCCACCCGACCAGAACCCGCATCTTTGGCAGCCGAAAACGCGCTCGGTGGCGGTGTTCAAAAACGGGCTCGGCTTCTTTACTCAGCACGCGGCGGCGGAACTGCACGCAGGTTGGTGCTACGCTGCCGAGGTTCCTCCTGCGGCGTTCGGGACGCTGGCGATCTACAGCACCACTTCTGATGAGAGCGTCGACTTGGTCGGTGCCGGTACCGGCGAAGTGGTGGAGTTCGACGGTCGGGACGCAGCCGACGAAATCGAGCTTAAGCGGCAAAAGCTGGAGGCCTGTCGCGGTTTAACGGTGCAACTCGACTATCGCCAATCCTCGGGCGAGCGCCAGGTCAGTGGCAAGCTGCTCGCTGTCGGTGAGCAGTATGCGGTGATCGAGGCCGATCAACAGACGTTGGCTGTCCCCTTGTCGGGCCTGCGTCGGCTGCAGTTGCCGCAGTTACCACTCCGCGTGCATGTCAGCACCGCTGAGGGCGCACCGGCCGAGCGGGCGGAGTTGGCGGTGTCGTACTTGCGCACTGGCATCTTGTGGATTCCCGAATACACGCTGCAGTTGATCGATGAGCAGACGGCCGAACTGACGCTGCGCGGCACGCTGGTCAATGAAGCCGAAGATCTTGTTGACTGCGATGTCAACTTTATCGTGGGGGTCCCGCACTTTGTTCACAGCAAATGGATGTCGCCGGTCAGCGTGGGACTCGCGATCCGCAGTATGGGATCAGCGCTGCCGCAGCACGGTGTGCCACCGCAAATGATGAATCAGATGATGAATCGTGCGGTGATCGCGAACAATTACGTCAGCAGCGATGCATTTGCGGTAGCATCGGGTGAGGAATCACAACCGCTGAGTGAGCTGCTCAACAGCCTGCCCCGTCAAGAGGCGGCCGGTGCCAGCGATTTCACGGTCTACACGAAGAAAAATCTGACGGTTCGCCGCGGCGAACGGGCGATGGTGACGCTGTTGACGCAGCGCGTTCGCTACAACCATCGTTACCGCTGGGAAACCGGCGGCCCCATCCGACACTTTTT
>CALELC010000672.1 GCA_937904535.1 uncultured Planctomycetaceae bacterium | reverse complement strand
GTCGGCAACACCACGATCCGGGCTGCCTCGCCGCCAGCCAGCGTCAGGAAGCGATCCACGATCTCCGGCGACATGCCACCGCCGCCGACGATCACCAGCGACCCCTGGGGAACACTTGGCGGCCCGAAACGCGGCTGGCCCGGATCGAGATCGGCCGCTCGCCAGCGTGCTGCACGCTGCAACTGCGTCAGGTCGACCAGCGAGCCAGCCGGAACCGGCTGCTCGACGGCCGCATGCCGGCTCGAGGGTGCCAGCACGATCATCGCTGCGCCCTCGCCGATCACTTCGAGCGAGCGTCCCTGAACAATCACCGCCGTAGCGGCATCAATGCCCAGTCCGAACCGTCCGGGATGCTCCGCCACGGCTGATCGCAGCCATTGGCTGTGGCTCGATTCAAAGTGCGGAGCGATGATGGCTCCCGGAATCCAGTCCAGCCCAGCAGCGGTCGCCAGCGATTCGGTGTCCGGCATGAGCTTCACTTCCGATTCGGTGCCCGACACCGGAGTGATGCTCACACCAGCCAGCGCTGCCGCGGCGACTGCGCTGCCACCAACTGCGCCGCCACGTTGGAGCACCGCCTGCAGTTCCGCTGTGACAGTGCGGCCCCAATCGCTTCCGGCCAGCTGTGACGGCTGATCGCCGCAGATCCATACTCCGCCAGCGGCGCGCAGCCGTTCGACCCAGTTTGCTTTCTGCTCGGCAATTTCTGCGTCTGCTGCTTCGGCTGGCAGCAGACGTTCAGCGATGGTGACCGCCTTGACGCCGGCGGCTCGCAGTGACTGCTCAACATTCTCGGCAGAAGCTACGGAAGCATTCGTAGCGGGCGGGATAATCACCACCGTCGCTTCGGCAGGTACTGCGGCAGCAAAAGCTACTTGAGTAGCGGCCTGCAGCCCGTCGCCGCCACCGAGAACAAGCGTGCCGGAAATTCCTTCGTGATTCAGTCGCTCGCGGAGGAGACTTGGCCACTCGGCGGTGCCCGTTTCGGGCGACTCTGCACGCGCTTTCCCACCCCAGGAACCACCGACTGCTGCGAGATGGAGTGCGGCCGCCATGGCGAGAAAGGGTACAAACCGCATCAACTTTGCCTTTGCTTGAGGTCAGCACAATCCGAAGAAGTCGTGGCCAAATTGGAGAAAATGGGTTGCAGGTGATCCCATGGGTACGGTGCTCTGGTATCATACAGCGGTCGATCGGAAGGGAGTACGGTTGCCTTGGCAAGCGACTTTTTGCTGATCGATCCTGCCTCCCTCCCCCGCCCGCTCACCCCCAGACGATTCATGCCCCGACCCAGTGCGTCGATGGATGCGGTCACGCAACGCGTGATTGGCCGAGATGTTGTGGCCCGTGAGGTGTGTGTCCCTGCGACGTCTCGCACCGTGGCGTCCCACCCGACACACGCGAGCGCGATCGGCCTGTATAGCTGGTTGCTGTTTGCCGCCGCGACGATCCTGCTCGGCCTGACCGCTGGCTGCAGCAAGGACAACGCGACAGCTGCCAAGACCGACAAACCGTCCGAAGCCCCGGTCCTGCAGGCCGAAACGTTGGTCGTGCAGCAGGCGACTTGGCCGACGATCGTTCGCTGCCAAGGGACGCTGTATGCCGACGAAACCGCGGCCGTCGGCGCACGCGTCGCCGGACGCGTTGCCGCTGTGCATGTCGAACTCGGCGACGCGGTGAAGCAAGGACAGCCGTTGGTCAGTCTGCAGACAGACGAGTTTGAACTGCTCGTTGCTCAGGCCGAAGCCGAACTGGCACAAGCCCGCTCAGCGGTTGGGCTGCTGGAAGGCGAACCGGTCGAACGCCTTTCGCCCGAGAACTCGCCACCAGTCCGGCAAGAGCGCGCCGTGTGGGATGAAGCCAAAGCCAGCCTGCGGCGGGCCAAGAGTCTGTTTGAGCAAAACGCGATTTCACGCGGCGAGTTCGATTTAGCTTCCTCCGCCGAGCGAGTGGCCGAGGCCAGTTACGCGGCGGCGATCAACAGCGTGCGTGAAAAAATTGCCATCATCGGCGTCCGCACCGTGGCGTTGGAAGTGGCCCGACAACGACTGGACGACGCGGTTATTCGTGCTCCGTTCGACGGCTATGTCGAAAGCCGTCGGGTCGCACCGGGCAGCTACATCAGCGCCGGTGCCGCCGTCGTCTCCCTGACCCGCACGGACCCGATTTGGTTTCGCGGAACGTTGCCCGAGCGTTACGTAGCGCAGTTGACAACCGGCTTGCAAATTGCCGTACGAATCCAGTCGCTCAGTCAACCGGTGACGGCAACGATCACCCGCATCAGTCCATCACTCGATCTGGCGACTCGCTCGCTGGCGTTTGAGGCCCGCATCGACAACCCGCAACAGCAGTACCGCTCGGGCTTGTTCGCCCAGGCCGATGTCGTGCTCAATGCCGATTCACAATCTCTGGTGGTGCCGGAGTCGGCGGTCAGCGATTTCGCTGGCACCGAAAAAGTTTGGAAACTGGTGGACGGAGTCGCGCAGCAATTTGAAATTGCCACCGGGGTTCGTCGCAACGGTTTTGTAGAGGTCGTTGAAGGGCTTTCAAGCGGCGATCACATTTTGACCGACGCTTCGATCGGGCGCGTGGCCCAGGTCGTCCCGAGTAAATCCGCCGCCTCGATCGCCGGCCCGCCGCCGACCAGCGACACTCGTACCGGTGCCCAGCGATCGGCGCCGCCCGGTCTCGATTCCATTGCTGCCGGTCAATCGTCTCTCGATGCAGTGACGCAGGTTGCCTTGGCCAAGGATGCCGCTGTGAGCGATGCTGCCGCTCGCGAAGGGTCCGACAAAGTCGTAACGGAGGCCGAGAAACCGGCGCTGCAGAGACTGCCCAGTGGGTCGGCCAGTTCACCTTAATCTCATCACTGCTCAGCGGCGGACGCGGACGGTGCGCCTGCGGCACATCAACTTTTCCAGTATTCTCTCCAGATAGACCCTAGGTAGTCCGACGTGTACTGGCTCGCTGAAATCTGTGTTCGCCGCCCCGTCTTTGCGCTGATGCTGATCACCGCCCTGGTGGTCGCGGGCCTGGTCTGCTACCCGCAGTTGGGTGTGGACCGCTTCCCCGATATCGACTTGGCCCAGGTGTCGGTGCGGACCGAGGTGCCAGGCGCAGCGGCCAGCGAAGTCGAGACCGAGGTCACAGCAATCATCGAAGATGCGGTGGCAACCGTCGCCGGGATCGACGAACTCCGTTCGATCTCCTGGGACGGGCAATCGATCGTGATGGTGACGTTTCAGTTGGATCGCGACACGGATGCGGGGATCCAAGACGTGCGCGATGCCGTCGCCGCCGTCATCCGCCGCCTGCCGGTGGGACTCGACCCACCGATCGTTCAGAAACGCGACATCGACTCCTCGCCCATTCTCACCTTGGCGGTCTCGGGCCCCCGCACTCCGCGCGAACTGTATATGTTCGCCGATCAGTACGTCAAAAACGTGATCGAGTCCTCCAAAGGCATCGGCCAGGTGGTGATCGCCGGAGCCGCGGAGCGAGCGGTACAGATCAACGTCAGCGCTGAGCGCTTGGCGGCCCATCAGCTTTCCATCCTGGAAGTTCGCGATGCAGTCGCCCGGCAAAACGCTGAAATCCCTGGCGGCCGCATGGATCAAGGGATGCGGGAACGCATCATCCGTACACGCGGTCGGGTGGATGATGCTCGCAACTTTGAAGACCTCGTCGTGGCGACGCGTGGCGAAACCCCGATTCGGCTGAGCGACCTGGCGGAGGTCCGCGACAGCAGCAAAGAAGTCCGCACGCTCGCGCGGATGAACGGCACGCCAGCGGTGGTGCTGCAAATCCAGCGTCAATCCGGCGAGAACACCGTCGAAGTGATCGATCAGATCAAATCGATGCTGCCGCGCTGCCGTGAGTTGCTGCCCGATGATGTCGAGGTGGAAGTCATTCAGGATCAGTCGCGATACATTCGCGCGGCGCTGCATGAAATCGAGCAACACCTAATCTCCGGCAGTATCCTCGCCTGCCTCACCGTGCTGCTGTTCATGCGTTCCTGGCAGTCAACGCTGATCGCCGCGGTCGCGATCCCAACGTCGATCATCGCTACCTTCGCATTCATGCATGCATTCGGGTTCACACTCAACAACGTCACCATGCTGGCGCTGGTGTTGATGGTGGGGGTGGTGATCGACGACGCCATCGTGGTGCTCGAAAACGTCTTCCACCACATCGAAGAGAAGGGGCTCACCCCGAGTCAGGCCGCGGTAGAAGGAACGCGCGAAATCGGCCCCGCCGTGTTGGCGACGACGCTCTCGCTGGTGATCGTGTTCTTGCCGGTCTCGTTTCTCTCCAGCGTCACCGGCCGAATGCTGTATCAGTTTGGGATCACGGCCACGGTAGCGATCCTGGTCTCGATGCTAGTCAGCTTCACGCTCACACCGATGATGTGCAGCAAATTGCTGCGCCCGTTGAAGTCGAGCGACGGGCCAGCGGCTTCGCGCACCGGCCCTTACCGCTGGGTCGAGGCGGGCTACATGAAATTGCTCGAGTGGTCGCTGCGCGGACGCTGGTTGGTGCTCGCGGTGACCGTACTCGTGATCTTTTCGAACCTACCGCTGCAAGCTTGGGTCCAGCGCGATTACGTGCCGCTGAACGTCGACGAGTCGGAGTTTGAGATCCGAGTGGAGGCGGCTCGCGGTGCAACGCTGGCAGCGATGCGCGAGACCGTGAACGCCGTCGAAGCCGAACTCGCTCAAGTCGATGGCATCGAAACGTATGTGACCACCGTCGGCAGCAGCGGTTTCGGCGACGTGAATCGTGGCTCGTTTTATATCCGCCTGGTCGACAGCGCCGAGCGCACCTTTTCTTTCGGGCGGTTTTTCAATGGCCTGATGCACGGCGATCCCGGTGAGGCATTCCGCGGCAATTACTCACAGCGTGAAAAG
>CALELC010000671.1 GCA_937904535.1 uncultured Planctomycetaceae bacterium | reverse complement strand
GTGGCATACGATGACCTCGCGGTCCAAATGCGTTCGGCGCTCGATCGCTTTGAGTCCCATCGCCGCACGCCCTTCTCGATCGTTTCGCTGATCCTGCTAGCGCTTGCCGCTCTGATTGGTCCGTTGGATTATTGGCTGATCAACCGTGTGCTGGGCAAGCCGCTGCTTGGCTGGCTATCGTTCCCGTTCTCAGTGTTGTTGGTGTCGGCCGGTGTCTTGGTGCTTCACGCACGCAGCGGTACGAGCCTCGCCGGTGACACCGACGGCCAATCCCTCGTCCAGGCACCGGGGCTGCGGAGCAACCAAATTGAAATCATCGACATCAACGCCGCGGGGGATCGCCCGCGAGGCAGAGGTGTTAGTTTCATTCACATTGGCAGTTCAACAGCGGAACGAGTCGACTTGACGGCCGACTTGTCGCCGGTGCTTTCGACGGCCCCCGGCGAACAAGGGGACGCTGGTGGGCGGGCTGAGGAGCGGCGAGTTCCTCGGCCATTGACCGGTCCCTATGGCTTTCCGGGCACGACGTTTGGCGGGCTATCGATCGCGGGTGAGAACCGCCATCTGCCGTCCTACAGCATCGACCTAGCCGATGACGCAGTCGACCCTTGGGGCCGCGGTGCGGGAGCATTGGCTGGCGGTCCTACAGGCTTTCCGATCGCACCGGCCGGCAGCAAAGGCTGGATGAGCCGCTGGACGTTCCTGCCACGTCTGAGCGATACGTCGGGGCTGTCACAGCGCCGCGGCAGCGAATTGTTGACCGGGAGCGTCGTCAATCCGCTGGACGCGGACCTACTCAACGGCGTGCTGGTCTACGGCAATTGGGCCTACCTGTTACCGACGCGGCTGCGGGCTGGCCAGCGCATTGAGTCGATTGATTCCCTGCGTCAAAAGAACTTCCGCTGGCACCTTTCGCGACGCGAAGCTCTCGAGAATTCCTCGCGAATGGATACGTGGGATGTTCAGATGCATCACGACCTGGAGCGGCTCAGCGAAGTCTTGATGTTTGAAACCGCCATCGGCGGGCGCGATTACACCGGGCTGAGCAACCATCCGCTGCGGGGCCTCGATCTATCGCATATCTTGGCTCACGGTCATGCGGTCCTCTATGGGCGTTTGCCCGAACCGATCTTTCAAACCGGCATCACCCCCGAGCGTCCGCCAGTGTCGGTCGTACGCGTCATATTGCCGGTAGCCGCTGGGCGGTGAACGGGTTGCTTGCACAGACTCTTGGCTCGACCTAGACCACATTTCTCCTGAGACTTTCGGCGTGATCAAGACCGTTGACCTGACCAAAAAGTACGGCGATACCTTCGCCATCCGTGCCATCGATTTGGATTTGGGCGAAGGCGATCTGTTTGGCTTTATCGGACCGAACGGGGCGGGCAAGACGACGACGATGCGGATCATCGCCACGCTGTTAACCCCGACCTGGGGAGAGGCGTACGTCTGCGGGCATTCGGTCCACACGCATCCCAAAGAGATTCGTCGCTTGGTCGGCTACATGCCCGACTTCTTCGGCGTCTACGACGACATGACGGTGGTCGAGTACCTGGAGTTCTTTGCCGCCGCCTATCGCATCAACGGTGACGCTCGGCGCAAACGTGTCGACGAAATGCTCGATGTTGTCGACCTGGACTTCAAACGCGATGCCTACGCCAACACGCTGTCGCGCGGTCAGACTCAGCGATTGGGGCTGGCGCGGACGCTGCTGCACGACCCACAAGTGCTGCTGCTCGATGAGCCACTATCGGGTCTCGACCCACGGGCCCGAATCGAGATGCGGAATCTGCTGCGGCGACTGGGGCAAATGGGCAAGACGATTATCGTCAGCAGTCACATTCTGCCTGAGCTAGCGGACATCTGTAACAAGTTCGGGATCATCGATCGAGGGGAATTGAAGGTCAACGCTACTGTGACCGAAGTGTTGCGGCGCGTCCGTGAGCACACGGTATTGGTGGTCCAACCTGCCACCAGTGACCAATTGGCGGTGATTGCGAAACTGCTCGAAGGACACGACAAAGTCCAGGCGATTCAGACGGGCGACGCGTCGCTCCGGGTTGTGCTTCGCACCGAAGTCACGGATTACAGCGATTTGCCGCGCCTGCTGATCGAGAACGGTATCAATCTGCGCAGCTTCGGCGAGGAATCACTGGACCTGGAATCCGCGTTCATGGCGCTCACCAAAGGCACGAGCCAGCGGATGTAGTGCGGCAGCCGCAGAGGACGAGAGCTACTGCAATCTTTTCCAGAAAAGTCGGCGAGAATGCTCAACCGGAAGTCCGGTTGTGCCGATGGAACAGATTGTGACGTTGCAGGGGGGCATTCCTGCACGGTAGATCTCGATATGGACTGGCAAGAAGCCTCAGGGACCGACTCGGCGCGACCGCGCGCAACCGCCTGGATTGCGGCTGCGCTACTGGTGGTGCTTGCTGCACCGGTTATGGCTCAACCACCGGCTGCGCCCGTCGTGAGGCAGTGGCGCGTGGCTGACAACGCGCCGCGTCCCGCCTCAGCTGCGCACGTTTACACAGTGCCGTCTGGCCATTCGGCGGTGCAGGATGTGTATCCAGAAATGCCGTACGCCGGGGAATACTTGGTCGGTGATGAGTTGGCCGGTTGTGATCAGCCAATCGCCTGTGGCCCGGGTTGTGGCTGCGGCCGACCGACATGTTGCACACCGGAAGCGCTGCTGCTCAGTCCATCCCAACGCGGCTACTGGGTCTCGGCCGAATACCTGTTGTGGTCGATCGAGAGCAGCGATCTTCCTCCCTTGGTGACAACGAGTCCTGCGGGCACGGCGCCGGAACAAACCGGAATCTTGGGACGTCCCGGAACACGTACGCTCGGCGGCGATTTCGACGATCAAACGCTCTCTGGGTTTCGGGTCGCCGGGGGCTGGTGGCTCAATGCCGCCCAAACCGCAGCTTTTGAACTCTCCTACGCCGGCTTGCCACGGCAAAACGAGCGCGAATCATTCAGCAGCCTCAATCATCCGCTGCTAGCGCGGCCGGTTTTTGATGCGGTGAGCGGTATCGAGGCGGCGATGCTAGTGGCGCATCCCAACTTGATGTCCGGGGACATCGATCTCAGCTACGCGACGGAGTTGCATCTGGCGGGGGCCTTGCGCCGCGACCGGATCAGCCAGCGAAGCTGCCGCACCGTCGATACGTTGATCGGATTTCGCTTCGGCTCGCTGGAAGAAGCGCTGAAAATCGAGCAGTCATCGCGGTTCACTACTGGGCAAGGCCAAATCATCGCTGGCACGACGTTGGACCTGTTAGATCGATTCGAGACCGAAAACCGGTTCTATGGTCTGCTCGTCGGACTTGATGTTCACGAGCGTCTGGGAGCGTGGATGTTTAACGCGCGGGGAACGCTCAGCATGGGCACCAACGACGCCGAAGTGACGATTGACGGTGCGACGGTAACGTCGGTTCCCGGCGACACCACGGCCACCTCGGTCGGCGGCCTGTTGGCCCAGCAGACCAACATCGGCAGCTATTCACGCAATCGGTTTGCCGTTCTGCCCGAACTTTCGCTCGGACTCTCGACACACCTCAATCGGTGCTGGGAACTGAACGTCGGCTACCACTTGCTGTACTGGAGCGAGGCAGCACGTCCGGGAGATCAGATTGACCTGCGGGTCTCTCAGTTTCCCCCGGAGCCACCAGCCGGGAATATGTATCCCAGCTTTGAACTAGACACCCATGGCGTGTTCATCCATGGGTTACAGACCGGACTGATCTACCGCTTTTAGGTCGCTTCTTGAGCAACCGCTTCAGTGATCAGAAATACCTGCTCGACCGACAGGCCAGCTTGGTCGACGCTGCGGATCCGAATGCTGAACTCGGGAATCGCTCCCAAATCCAAGGTGTCAGCCGCATGCAACACGTTGTTGACGATCGCAAAGTACGCGTTATGCGTATCGCCTTCACCGGAGACCAACTCATAGAAATGAGTGTCCGCAGCATTGGGATCGACCGTCGACAATTCGCCGATCGCCGTGCCCGCCGATGCCATATTGGCCACCGTCGTGTTATCCAGCGCTATCTCCGTCGGTGCTTGATTGGCACCGGCTAACGTGACCAGGAACGAGTCTTCGGTGAACAGGCCGCCCGCATCCGTGGCTCGGACGCGAACCGAATAACTTTCCTGAGCTTCGAAATCGAGCGGCTCACAAACCACGAGCGAGTTGCCCACAATCATAAATAATCCGTTGTCGGTGTCCCCTTCGCCACTCACGAGCGAGTAGCTGTGGGTATCACCTTCATCAGGATCTGCAGCCGTCAAGGTTCCGACAATGGTTCCTGCCGGTGCATCTGCCGCGACTTCGGTGTTGTCGATCGCTAGCGCAGTCGGAGCCGAGTTTTCAGCTTCGGTCGCCGCAGTGATCACGAACACTTCTTCGGTGAACAGGCCACCGGCATCGGTCACGC
>CALELC010000670.1 GCA_937904535.1 uncultured Planctomycetaceae bacterium | reverse complement strand
ACCACGGCTGTACTCGATTGCCAGCAGTATGCGTAAAGTCGGATCGGAAGTTCACCTGACCGTCGGTAAAGTGAGCTTTGAGCTTGGTGGCCGTGTGCGTAAAGGAACGGCAAGCACGATGCTCGCTGAGCGGTTACGCCCCGGGGACCGGTTGCGGGTGTTCGTTCAGCCGAACCACGGTGGATTTACCGTTCCGATGAATGATGACGCCCCGATGATTATGGTGGGCCCGGGTACTGGGATCGCACCCTTCCTGGCGTTCCTGCAAGAGCGTGGTTCACGACGTGCCGCGGGGCGGAACTGGCTATTCTTCGGTGACCAGCACCGAACGTGTGATTTCCTCTATGAACAAGAGTTGCAGCAATTCCAACAATCGGGTCTGCTAACACGCCTCGACACCGCGTTCAGCCGAGATGGGGCGGAAAAGGTATATGTCCAGGATCGAATGCGACAGAACGCACACGAACTTTGGAAATGGCTGTCCGCGGGCGGGTATTTCTTTGTTTGTGGCGACGCACAGCGAATGGCCGCGGATGTAGAACGAACACTGCTGGAGATCATTAGCGAGCAGGGAGGACTCGACGTCTCAGCGGCCAAATCGTATCTCAAAGAACTAGCCGCGAGCAAGCGTTATGTTCGTGACGTTTACTAGCGGACCGCTGCTTGAAGAGATTTTTCGGGAGGCTGGGGGGCACCTAAGATGCGCAGGTTCAGGGGACCACCTTGATATAACATCTCGTCGATGGCCTGGCGCACATCTTCTTGGGTTACCTTTCCGTTGTCACCGCGATCCAGAGCAAACTGAGTGGTTCGCCGCATCAGTTCCTTGATAAATGCCGCACTGACACCATCCGTTTTTGAAACCATTTCCGCAAAGATCTCGTCAGCGATTGTGAGATTGCCAGCGTAGAGCTTCAACAATTTCCGACGTCCGCATTCGTCGGGCAGCGGAAACTCGATTGCCTGATCGATCCTGCCCGGCCGTGATGCGAGGGCGGATTCAAGCGTTTCGGGACGATTGGTCGTCAGAATGAAGAGGATCTCAGCCTCCTCCGTCAGTCCGTCCATCTCATTTAGCAATTTATTCAGCAACACTTCCTCGCAAGGGTTGTCCATCTGCTTCCGGTCACGTGCGATGAGATCAACGTCCTCCATGACAACAATGCTCGGCTGGAGGAGTCTCGCGAGCGTCATGTATTCACCGAGCAGTCCAACTTGCTCGGCTGAGATCAGTAGTGTCGTGTGTCGGTCGAGCGCCCGAGTAAGGTAGTGGATCGTATGCGTTTTTCCCGTACCCGGCGGGCCATAAAACAACAAGCCTTTCTTGGTCGACATCCCGAGTTGGGCCAGGCGGTTCCGATTGTCGACGAAACGGATCACGTTGCGTTCGAGGAGCGCGAGCGTTGCTTCGGGAAGGATTAGCTGTTCGCGTTCCACGTGCCGAAGTTGATGCACCGTAATTCCGGCGGCTTCGCCTGAGTAAGAATGCTCCGATTTTTCGAGCGATAGAATCTTACCGCGGTAGGAATCGGCCTTGACGATTGCAGCTTCTAATTGTTGAAAGAAGCTCTGCACGCGTTCGGCGCCAGCGGCGGATGCCGAGGTGCCGACTTGAATTTGAACACCGGTGATCTCACCGTAACCGCCGCAAGGTGACAGCATCACGGCAAACGGAGTCTCTTGGGCCTCGAGTAGCCAAAGTCCATTTTTCAGCACGCGAAGTGGTTGCGTTTCACCGATATCAAGTTCTTCAAATTCCGGCGGAATGATCACAGCGGGATTGTTGTCCGATGCCAGCAGGCAATCCGACAGCGAAACCCCTGCAAACGCATATTCCTTACGTACTCCGACAAACTGTCTCACCAAAAATTGCTCTGCGAATAGTTCATCGAGGGTGCGTTGGAGGTCGGCCCGCATCCGGAATGGGAATTTCCGTTCAGTAATCACAAGTTCGGTGAAGGGCACGGCAGAAAAGTGCTCTTGCAAGATTGCAGCGACAGGGGCTTCATGCTCCGACTGGTGAAGGTGCATGGTTCCGCGGTGCAGCAGGCCTCGCCGCAAGAGAAAATTCGTCGCCGCGCCACCCACAATCATCCCTAAGAATAGCCAGCCCAAAATTTCCATCGCATCTCTCGGTTCGGGAATGGATCAAGCTTGGCGTCCGTCCGCCGCAACGAGTCTCATTCCTATCTCGTCAGGAACTGACGCCCTCGGCTTCGTGCTTGACGAAAATCCAGCATAGCAACCGTTGTCGGCAGCAGTTTGCAGACCTACCGCGGACTACTGAGGTTCGCGGCTAGCTCCCATTTTCACGCGGAGCAGCAATTGCCGGACGGGGAATGGGATAGAATGACGGTTGTGTGCAATCGAGCGGTGGGTCGAAACGATGGGACAGGGTGATGCTGAATAGGAAGCCATGGATACGCGGCTTAACCATGGGGGCCATGGTCTGGGTTAGCCTGCCGCTGGCGTTGCAAGCGAATGAGCCTGAGGCGATCACACTCATTCAAAGTGGCAGGCCAGTCCTACGGTACAACGCTGGCTATCTTGAATCTCCTAAACCGAGTGCCCCGTGGTACGGACGCAGCGGCTTCATTCATCCGGTTTACACGCCGGGCGGTCGAATCGTGACCGACGACTTTCCGGCAGATCACTTGCATCAGCACGGTTTAATGTTCGCCTGGACCAGTGCGCGGATCGAGGGACGGCATGTGGACTTTTGGAACAGCGGCCCGCAGTCGGGTGTGGTTGAACATGTCGAGACTGTGCACGCGGATGACGACTCACTTACAGTCAAGTTGCGACACATCGATCCGACGGTCGAACCGCCACGCGAAGTGTTACAGGAGGACTGGCAGATCACTCGCGTGGAGCATGAAACGCTGCACGTGTTCGACTTAGTATCGACGCAGAAATGCGTGATGCGTGAGCCGCTGAAGATTGCGGAATACCATTATGGCGCCATGGGAATTCGCGGGGCGGCCCAGTGGATGAACGGCAAAGCAACGATCCTGACGAGTGAAGGCAAAGAGCGAATCGCGGGGAACCACAGCCGGCCGAATTGGGTGGCGATGGTCGGTGAAGTGGACGGTGCCATTTGTGGAATCGCGGCGATGGGCCACCCGAGCAATTTTCGGGCTCCGCAGCCGGTGCGGCTCCATCCGGAAATGCCCTATTTCTGTTTCGCTCCCATGGTCGCTGGTGATTTTGAGCTTTCCCCAGGCGAAGACTACGTATCGCGATTTCGGTTTGTCGCCTTTGACGGGCAACTTGATCGTGTCGGGCTTGATTCACTGTGGCGTGACTACGCAGCGGAGAGACCGTCGGATCTTCAGTCGAATAGGTAGCCTGCGGATGGCTCCGTTGCCGGACGGCTAAGCCCTGGTTCTTGTCCGCCTTCCAGCGTCAGCAGGAAACGCTTGCGCCACAGGCCACCGCCGTAGCCGGTCAACTGTCCATTGGCACCGATGATTCGGTGACACGGCACCACGATCGCTAGCCGATTCTCTCCCACCGCTCGCGCGACGGCGCGGACGGCGGCAGGGCGGCCGATCTTTGTCGCCAGTTGCCCATAGGTCCATGTTTCTCCGTAGGGGACATCCCATAGTGCGCTCCAGACCTGTTCTTGGAGCGGGCTGCCTGGAAAACGGAGGGGCGTCACGAACTGCTGCAAATCGCCAGCGAAATAGCGTGCAAGTTCGTCACGCATTTGCCGCAGCGGAGCGGTTTCGCCGGGAAAGAATACGACATTGAGGCGTTTTTCCAGGACGGCAAACTGCGTCTCCAGCATCCGCCGGTCCCAGAACTCAACTAGGTGAACAGCCTCATCGTCACCGGCAACCATCAGCGGCCCCAGTGGAGAAGGAACCTGCGCCACCTGTATCGCCGCGCGGCCGCGGGCGTGTCGCGGTGAACTGCCGGTAGCGCGGCGGAGTGCCTCACAGAACCCGCTGACTGAATCAAAGTCCGCGTCGAGCGCAGCGTCCAGCACTCCGGCGCCCTCGGCGATGCGTGAGAATGCTTGACCTAACCGCCGGGCACGCAAATAAGCCAGGAAAGTCATTCCATGTTGTGCTTGAAACCACCGCCGGGCGCGAGCCGGATCAACTCCAATTGCTTGCAGGTCGCTCGTCCGCCAGCGCCGCAAGGGATCGGCATCTACCGCGCTCAGCAACGGCTGCAACCAAGCAGGCGTTGCTCCCTTAGCATCGAGCGGCCGACAACGCTGACAGGGGCGGTACCCGGCGGCCAAGGCGTCGCCAGCTCGTGGAAAGAACTCCACATTCTGGCGCAGCGGTTTTCGGGCCGGACAGGTTGGCCGGCAGAAGATACCCGTCGTGCGGACGCCCATCACGAACAGGCCTTCATACGACGCGTCACGGGCTACGAAGGCCCGGTACATCACGTCTTCATCGGGAAGTGGGGTGGTCGTTTGCATGTCCGCAAATTAGCAAATCACTCGACCCACCGACCACCGAATTTGCGACAGCGAATTTTCGGCGGTGTCCCGCGACTGGGCGACTGGCCAAAACTTAATCAACCGCTTCCCCGCCCTCGATAGGCGTGTTCGCGAGCGGCGCGTTCACGCCGTTCAAGTGCTGCTGGAGAAATAACACTTGGACGGCTTGCAGATAGTCCGCGTTGTCCTTCTTGGCGAAGCCGTGCCCTTCGTTGTCAGCGTAGACGGTCCAGACGCTGCGGCCGTTGCCACGCACTTTGTCGGCGATTTGTTTGGCTTCACTGAACGGCACGCGCGGATCATTGATTCCGTGAGCGACCATCAGCGCTGAGCGAATGCGATCTGCGTTGGACGTCGGATTGATTCGCTCAAAAACCGCTCTCATCTCCGGATCGCGCTCATCGCCATATTCCGCACGTCGCAGATCCTGGCGGTAGGGCGCGGTGTTCTCAAGAAAGGTAATGAAATTGGCAATGCCGACAATATTGATCCCCGCGCGAATCCGCTCGCCGTAGTGAACCAGCGAGGATAGCACCATGTAACCTCCATAGGATCCACCGGATACGGCGATGCGTGATGCGTCCAATTCGGGTTGCTGGTCGATCCAATCGAGCAGCGCACCGATATCGCGAACACTGTCCTCGCGCTTTTGCGCGTTGTCCAGTTGAACGTACGTCTTCCCATAGCCGCTCGATCCGCGGACATTCGGGTAAATCACCGCCAGGCCGAGTTCATTCACGTAGTACTGCGTCAGACTACTGAAATACGGTCGAAACTGGCTCTCCGGGCCGCCATGAATGTTGATCAGCACTGCCGCTGGGGCATCCGGTGTGGCCGACCTGGGACGGAAATAATAGGCCGGAATCTCACGTACATCGAACGACGGAAATTGAATCTGCGCCGGTGTCACAAATCGCGAAGGATCCAGCCCACCGACTTCGCTGACCGTCCATCGTGTCAGCTCGCCATCGCTTCGCCGTAGCGAGTAGGCGTCCGACGGAGCGTCGGGACGTGACAGGGTCATCCCGAGCGCACGACCGTCCGGCGAAAACTCCAGTGACGAGACGATCCCCAGCGGCAATTGCAGTTCTCGTCGCTGGCCGTTCTCCATCAGATACAAACGGCTGGCACCGTCTTCATTGACTGCAAAGGCGACAGCACCGGTCATCGGATCGACTACGATGTCGCTGACGTCCCAGGAGATATCGTCCGTCAACCAGCGATATTGATGAGTTTGCAGATCGAATTGGCCGAGCTGTCGAAACTCACCGCCAGCATCCGCCGCGAGATAGATCGATTTGCCGTCACGAGCGAAAGCCAAAGCACCGATGCCGACCTTTTCATTCACCGGCAGGGGCAAATCGGTGCGCTGACCGGTCTGCACGTCCAGGAGTGCAAAGTACGACTCATTGATTGACACATACCGGCCAATCAACAGTGTATTGCCATCAGGCGACCAATCGGCGGGATACCAGAACTCGCCATCGGTCTCCAGTACCATACGCGCGGAGTCGGGCTGCCGCGGGTCAACGATATAAAGATCGGTATCGCGACCGTTGCGACGGTTGCTGCTGAATGCGAGCCTGGCCCCGTCCTGAGTCAACGGTCCAAGGGTATTGCGCGATCGGCCATCGGTTAGGCGGGTCGTGGTGAAGCTGCCGCGATCGAGGAGTTCGATCTGATAGTTCTCATCACCACCACTGCTGAACGACAGCAGGATATCAGTGCTGCTGCCGGGGATGAATCGGCCGCTGACTGGCTCATCATAAAACGTGATTTGCTCTCGCCGCCCCTCCGGCTGATAGACGCGGTGGAGCTGCGACGCATTTCCGAATCGCGTGCTGATCAGAATCCCATTGCCGTCAGCAGCCCAGCCCTGAAAAGACGCGCCGCGCGTGTTCTGATACTGACTCAGCCCGCGCCACAGCTCGTCAGACACTACCGGAACGTCTTCGACCGTAACCGCTGCTGGCCGACGCAGCTCGAGCTCCTGAGCGGCGCAGGGTACAAATCCACCCAGCAGCAGCCAGATGGCACCGGTAAATGCGCTGGCTACTGCCGATACCGAGAGTCGTTGGGTCATCATCGCTTGTACCGCTGGAGTGGTCTGAGAACCGTCATGCTGGTTGAGCGGCGGCAGCGCGCGTTCACACGCATGGATGGACCTGCCGCCAGATTGATTTGCACCAACATAACCTGTCTGACAATCACCATTGGGCCTCGACGCGGCTCGGGGTCTGACCCCACAGGTCACATCGCGGCGACGATCTTCAACAGTGTTTCGCGGACCAGTTGCGGATTGGCGTTGGGGTTCTTTTTCTTCGCCTGGCCGATCAGCGATCCAATCGCCTGCTGCTTGCCTTCGCGGTAATCCGCAACGACTTGTGGATTGGCTTGAAGCAATTCACGACAGAGCGTCTCGATTTCGGATGAATCGACAGCTTGGATCCCAAGCGCTTTGATCGCGTCCTCGACCGTTCCTGGCGTCTGGATAAGCCGCGCGAACACGTCGCGAGCGCGGGCATTATCCAGCTCGCCGCTCACCACGCGACGTAGCAGATCGCCAAGCAATTCGGCTGTGACGGGGAAGGCGTCGATCGTCTCGCTGCGCTCCTTGAGCGAGCGCATGATGTCCTGCTGAATCCAGCTACTCGCGCGGCGACCATCGCCCGCGAGTTGGGCGACCTGCTCGTAGTAGCCAATCATTGCCGGGCCCTGATTGACGATCACGTCGGCGTCATACGGCTTGATGTCGTACTGAGTTTGTAGTCGCTCGCGTGTCGCCGCGGGCAATTCACCGAGCGACTGGCGAATCGCTTCGACTTCTGCGGCCGGAAGCCGCACCGGTAACAGGTCAGGGTCAGGGAAGTACCGGTAGTCAGCTGATTCTTCCTTTTCCCGCTGCGGGAAGGTTTGCACGCGCACATCGTCCCACCCGCGCGTGGTCTTGGATTCGGTCTCGATTGTTGCCCCGGTTTCTTCCCAGGCCAGGTATTGCCGGTCGACTTCGTAAGCGATCGCCCGCTCGACCGAGCGGAAGCTGTTCATGTTTTTGATCTCGACAATCGGCGTAGCGACCCGGCGGCCGTCGACATCGATCCAGAGGTTGACGTTCGCGTCGACGCGCAGGCTGCCTTCCTGCATTTCGCAGTCGGAGATCCCCAAATGCGTCATCAGCAGTTTGAGTTCGGCCAGATAAGCGCGCGCCTCGGCGGCGGAGCGCATATCGGGTTCACTGACGATTTCCAGTAGCGGTGTTCCGCAGCGATTGAGATCGATTTTGGAATCCGAGCGCCCGGCAGCTTCGTCATGCATGCTCTTGCCGGCGTCCTCTTCGAGGTGCGCGCGGGTGATTCCAATCCGCCGCGTAGAACCTTCTTGGGCCGGATCGGCGATCTCTAAAAATCCGCTTGCGCAGATCGGCATGTCGAACTGACTGATCTGATAGCCCTTCGGCAAGTCGGGATAGAAGTATTGTTTGCGGTCCCACTTCGTCACCGGCGGGATCGTGCAATTGATCGCCAATCCGGCGCGGACCGCCAGCTCAATCGCGCGGCGGTTCATGACCGGCAGCGCCCCGGGTAACCCGAGACAGACCGGACAGACTTGGCTGTTGGGCGGAGCACCAAACCGCGTTTCGCAGCGGCAGAACAGCTTGGTCTGGGTTTTTAGTTGGACGTGGACTTCCAGTCCAATCACGGTTTGGAAGGGAAGCCGATCGGTAGCAGTAAGGGTCATACGGAAGGCCTCCGGCGATGGAAATCGGTCAGTGACTGAAAGGTTGCCGCGGCGCGCAACACGGCAGCTTCACCCAGCGGCGGTCCTTGCAACTGAACTCCCACGGGCAGCCCTTCGGCAGACAGGCCGGCAGGAATCGAGATCGCAGGAATGCCCGCCAAGTTCGCCCCGACCGTGAACAGGTCGCACAAATACATCTGAATCGGATCGTCAAGTTTCTCTCCCAGCCGAAATGCTGGGGACGGAGTTACAGGCCCGAGCAGTACGTCAACCTGCTCAAACGCTGCGTCATAGTCGCCACGGATTAGTCGCCGGGCCTTGAGTGCCTTGAGGTAGTAGGCATCGTAGTAGCCGGTGCTCAGGGCGTAGGTACCGAGCATGATCCGGCGTTTGACTTCGGTACCCAAACCCTCAGCGCGGCTGCGGCAGTAGGTGGTCACCAGCGGCCCAAGCTCGGCGGTGTCACGCTCGCTGACTTCCGCGCGGTGACCGTAATGCGCACCGTCATAACGGGACAGGTTGCTGCTCGCCTCACACGGCGCGATCACATAGTACGTCGGCACGCCAAAACGACTGTGCGGTAGATGGATATCGACGATTTCCGCCCCCGCATCGCGATAGACTTGGATCGCAGCATCGACCGCCTGCCGAATTGGCTCGGCCAATCCCTCTGCCTCGAGTGCTTCGCGAATGACTCCAATCCGCATCCCACGAACGCTTGTCTCTTGGGCAGCAGCAACGTAATCAGCGGCAGGAACATTCAGTGATGTTGAATCGCGGGGCTCGAAACCTCCGATCACCTGCATCAGCAACGCCGCATCTTCGACGGACCAAGCCATCGGTCCGACCTGGTCGAGGCTGCTGGCAAAGGCAACTAAACCGAATCGACTGACACGTCCGTAGGTCGGTTTGAATCCCGTGATGCCACAGAATGCGGCCGGCTGGCGGATGGAGCCACCGGTGTCGGTGCCGATGCTCAGCGGAACGTTGCCAGCGGCAACCGTGGCTGCTGCACCACCGCTGCTGCCACCTGGAGTTGCCTGCTGGTCCCAGGGGTTCCGCGTGATTCCGAAGGCACTCGTCTCGGTGCTGGCTCCCATCGCAAACTCGTCCATATTCGTCTTGCCGACCAGAATGGCATCGGCACGACGCAACTTTTCGACCACCGTCGCATCGTACGGGGGCTGGAAGTTTCGCAGCATGTTGGACGAACAGGTCGTCGGCATGTCGCTGGTACAAAGCACGTCTTTGACGGCGACCGGAATCCCTGCCAGTTCACCCAGCGGCTCGCCC
>CALELC010000669.1 GCA_937904535.1 uncultured Planctomycetaceae bacterium | reverse complement strand
AACTGGTCGTTTATCCCGACACCTACTAAAGGGAGGCGGCATCCACGGGATGTCACGTATCGGCCCATTCTCGCTGCGGGTGGCAACCAACGCTAGTGTGCCCAGCGACGCCGCCCGCTCCTTGGCTCTGCCACTTTTACGCAGAAAGCGGCTTGTACGCACAGGCTGCTAAAGTGCCGGTGAAATCGGTGGTTTCCCCCGGGCCGCCATGCCAGCCTTCAGCGTTTCGATGATCTCATCGACATCGTAAACACACCCACCCCAGGCGCCGCCGCCGACCTGCTGCAACGCCGCCCACAAGCGTGTGTCATCGGGCAAGCCCTCGTCAGGACGCAGTTGCGGATGCGGCAAACGGGTTTGCAGCACCGCCTGCACTTCCTCAGGCGTCAGTCGCCGCACCTCGCCCGTCGCCGGATCGAGCACGCCAACCAGGTTCACGGTTCCGACCATGCGGTTGCGGTCGATCACGATCTCGATCAAGTCACCGTCGCAGACTTTGGCGACTGGGCCACCGGCCAACGCTTCCGGGCCGACATGCCCGATACACGCACCCGTGCTCACTCCGGAAAACCGGGCGTCGGTCAGCAACGCGACTTGTTTACCCCACGGCAAGAACTTGAGCGCCGAGGTGATCTGATAGGTTTCTTCCATGCCGCACCCGAGCGGTCCGCGACCGATCAAAACCATCACGTCACCGGGCTGAACCGGCCGATCGGTTTGCCCTTTGACGCTCAGCACCGCTTCGCGTTCGCTCGTGAACACCCGCGCTGGCCCGGTCTTACGGTACACGCCGTCGCTGTCGACCACACTCGGATCGATCGCTGTCGCCTTGATCACCGATCCCTCTGGGCAAAGGTTGCCAGTCGGAAAACAGACGGTGCTCGTCAACCCGCGAGACTTTGCTCGCGGCGGCGGCATAATCACGTCATCCGGGTCGACCCCGTCGGCGGCGCGCAGTCGCTCTCGGCAAATCGCTCGCCGTTCGCTGTTTGGCCAGGCATCGAGGATTTCGTTCCAGGTTACCCCCGCCGAGGTCAAGGCATCACCGTTGAAGTGTCCGAGTTCCCGCAGATGCCAGGCGACCTCCGGCACTCCGCCAGCCAAGAACATTCTCACCGTCGGGTGCCCGACCGGGCCATTGGGCAGACAATCCACCAGGCGTGAAACGGCATCGTTGGCGCGGCGGAACGCTTCGGCGTCCGGCCGCCGCAGGCCTGCTGCAGCCGCGATCGCCGGAATGTGCAGCAGCAGATTCGTACTGCCGCCGACCGCCGCGTGAACCAGCATTGCGTTTTCGATCGCCGCGTCGGTGACGATGTCGCGGGTGGTCAATCCGCGGGCGACCAGTTGAGCAGCCGCCAGGGCGCTATCCCGCGCCAGACGCAGCCATACACTTTGTCCGCTGGGCGCCAGCGCCGCGTGCGGCACCGTCAACCCGAGCGCTTCAGCGACGACTTGGGCCGTCGCCGCGGTACCGAGAAACTGGCATCCGCCACCGGGCGTGCCGCAGGCGCGGCAGCCTTCCAGCGACGCTTGCTCGAGCGTGATTTCACCGTGGGCGTAGCGGGCGCCGATCGACTGCACCTTGCCGGCATCTTCGCCCACGGTCGGCGGCAAGGTGACACCGCCGGGCACGAGCACTGACGGCAAATCGGGACAGCCACACAGTGCCAGCATCATCGCCGGCAACCCTTTGTCACAGGTCGCCACTCCGATTACCGCTTTGCGCCGCGGCAATGACCGGATCAACCGCCGCAGCACAATCGCTGCGTCATTGCGATACGGCAAGCTATCGAACATGCCCCGCGTGCCCTGCGAGCGACCGTCACAGGGGTCACTGCAAAATGCCGCATAGGGGACACCTTCCAACTGACGTACCGTCTCGGCCGCTTCGCGAACGAGTAAGCCAACTTCCCAGTGGCCGGTGTGGTAGCCCAGGGCAACCGGTGAGCCATCGGGTTCACGCACACCGCCCTGCGTGCTGAGGATCAGGTATTGATCACCCAGCAATCGATCGGGCGCCCAACCCATGCCGGCGCTCTGGGTCAGTCCAAACAGATCGCCGCTGGACCACGACCGCAACATCTCGTCGGTCAGCGGCAATGAGCCTGCCGGCCCCGCCGCCTGCGTGGTGAGCGAAGCGGGATCAGGCGCCGGAAACAGGGCGGACGATGCGGTGGAATCAGCAGCAGGGCGTGCGGTCACAGGAAGGCTCGGAGCGGGGGGAAGGACGTTCGCAGGGCGATGTCATACACCCTCCATTAGTCCGCTCCAGAACCAACTGGTCAATGGGCGTTGACCGCCCCAACCGCTCCGCTCAGTCCAAGGGCTTCATCGACAGGTTGCGAAATTGCACCGGACTGGAATGGCCGGCCAAGCCGAAGTACCCGCGGGTGCGATCCTTACCCGGATGCGGGCTACCGCCCAGGTACTCGTTGATCTGGCTCAGATCGGCATCCAGGATCACAGTTCCATTGAGTTCAACTTTGATGGTTGATCCCTTCACAGTCACTTCCTGGTAGTTCCACTCGCCGACCGGACGCAGATAACCGCGATGAGCCGCGGCGATGCCATAGGACGAACCGTGGTACTGCCGCGGGTCGAGCTGAGCGTAGTGCGGGGAAGTATCGTCGAGAACTTGCAGTTCGGTCATCCCGACATACGCGGTGTCGCCCTGGCCGGGGTAGCGGATCGCCAAACCGTTATTGCCGCCGGGCGGCAATTTGAACTCCACCCGCGCGACAAAATCGCCGTACTCTTTTTCCGTATAGATCGTGCCGCCTTTGCCAGGCAAACACATGATCGCGCCGTCGGAGACCTGATAGTTTTCCACAGGACCAGCCCAACCGCTCAGGTCTTTGCCATTGAAGATCGGCTGGAAGGCTGCGTCATCGCCGCGAAGGATTTCGTTCGCTTCGGCGGCCGGGATCTCGCGAACAAAGAGGTTCCGCCAGCGGATTTCGCCACCGTGCGTTTGCAATTGAATGGGGCCTGTGGCGAACAGCGGGCGTTCGCGATCCCAGTAGTTTTCCATGATGGCATTGTCGACGACCTTCTGGCCGTTGAGCCAGACGCTGGTGCGGGCGCCGACTTGCACGATTCGGAAGCGGTTCCACTCGCCAAAGGGTTTGTCGGCGAAGACCAGCGGGATCTGCCCTGCCGCGCCTTTGGAATTGTTGAACAACCCACCGCTGCCCTTGTCGGCGTCACGATCCCATTTGCCACCTTCCTCGGTGTAGTCCCAGATTTGCACCTGCGGAGTTCCTCGCAGATAGATCCCGCT
This sequence comes from uncultured Planctomycetaceae bacterium, assembly GCA_937904535.1. Lineage (GTDB taxonomy): Bacteria > Planctomycetota > Planctomycetia > Pirellulales > Pirellulaceae > UBA6163. The sequence goes on along the minus strand of CALELC010000669.1, from coordinate 4,371 downwards.
GTCAGCTTTGGCAACGGTCTTGTAATCGATCCATAGTTCGATGTCGCCGAACTCGCGGTCCGTCGTCAGATAGGGACCGCGACCGTCGTTGACGAGTTCTCCGTTTTCAACCGTCCAGTATTTCTGCGCTTCTTGCCACTGCTCAGCGAGCAGTTTCTCACGTTCGGCGGCGGGCATCTCAGCCAACTTCTCATGGTTGAGCCCTTTGAACGAGTGATAGTTGATCGCATGCCAGCCGCTGAGATCCTGGCCGTTGAACAACGATTCAAAGCCCTCAGGCGGCTGATTGTTTTCCTGGGCGGTGGCGACCAAAGGCAGAACCAGCAAAGCCAAGGTGCCGAGCAAGCGAAGGTGGGACACGCGCTAAAACTCCTGAGTGCTAAACGGATAACAACGATCGCGAGAGATGCAGTGCAGGGTGCTCGTAGGATAGTCGCTGCTCCGCATCCGGCTACGACGACGGCGGGATATAAGCGTCGCAGGCATCGACTTTCCACTGCGCCGGCTCTTTACCGCGAGACTGAATGTATTCCAGCCCGACGCGGACACCACCGGCCAACGTGCCGGATTGATCGCGCCATATGGTATCGGCGAGATCGCGTCCATTAAGTGTGTAGATGCGTGGCGCAGCCGCTAATTCCCAGCGGACGCGATCGCCTGCCTGGATCACCTCTCTGACCACCTCATTTTCGCGGAACTCGCTCATCGTCCGCCGACCGTCCTCGCTTTGCAGGTAATACTCATCCAGCGGCATCGTTTCGGACTGCCGCCGCGAGGGATGCGCTCGCAATTCGACCGCTAATTCAATGTCCCCTTGCGCCAGTAAGTCGAGCCAATCGGAGGCGAACTGAACCGCCTGCTCAGCCATCGTTTGATTCCGCAGATGCCGGTAGGTGACGCCCCACACACCGAACAACACCGCGGCAAACAGGCCGATCGTCGCTACCGTCAGCCCCACCGGTCGCTCTCCCTGATACGGCCGCAGGGCATAGATCGCCGCGAGCGCTGCCAGCACCGGCACGATCACCATCGGAGCGCCAAATAAGGCCGTAAAGCTCAGCAGCCCCAGTCCAAAGCCGACAAAACCGCTCAGCCGAATCGGCCGTGGCTCCTCGAGCAGCTCGGGATCGGGCGCGGCGGTCATGAGAGGTGTGGAACGAACAAGAGCCGGATTTTCCGTTTCGGGCATAGCCGTGACCTGAGAACAAAACGAGAAGCGGTTACAGGGTGGGAGTGGTTACGGGATCAGGAGTCAAATGCCGCCAGCGGCCCCGCAGGATTTCGCGCAGTGGGCTCCTGATCACCTAACCCAAGCTGCTGTTGACGCTTAATTACGAATATCATCGCTGATCCGTTCGCCGGCGTCAGGGGGGCGAGGACGCGGTGGCGCGGGGCCTCCGATAGTTTTCCACCAGCTGCTGCGAGCCACGGCCGAGTTGCTCGAACGTGGCCACCGTCTCGCCGAAGGGGCTGACCAGCCGCTCCACGTGCTGCGCCGGCAGAATCACGACTTGGCCGGCCCAGGGATCCGGCGAACCCGGCAGAAACACCGTTACGGCCTCCTGCCACTCCTCGCTGTCATCGTCCCGCTCGCTGCACCGTTCCACTTCAAATCCCAGTCGTCGATGGCCCGGCAACTTCACGATCACCGGTTGCAACTGATTGCGCAGCACATCGCCACCGATGTTGCCCGTCAGCTGCTCTTTGAGGATCGCATACCGCGGGAACAACATCAGCACGTACTGTTCGATCGATTCGGTGAATCGTCGTGCGAGCCGACGGCGCGCGATCACCCCCGCGGCAAAGCATGACAACACGATCAGCGTCACCGACAGGGTCATCAGCGTCGTGTACGCCAGCGGTGTGTGCACGGGCAGGTATTCGTTGATCGACTGGGCGACGATCCAGACGACGCGGCCAAGCTGACCGAGCAACACACCGACGACTACCAAAGGCAACAAGAAGAAAATGCCGCCGATCGCCGTGGTTCGGAGGAAACGGAAGGTCTTGGTCAGTCGCCGCTGGATTGTGGGACTCGTGGTCATGGCGTCGGCTCGGTGTAGGCTTCCCAAGCAGTGCTCGGCGGAGAGAATAGCTTAGCAAGGATCCTGTTTGATGAGTGATTTGCTACTAGTCCCGACCGAACCGGAGCTGCGGTTGCTGCGTCCTCGACTCGGCCGATCGGCTAGCGGCAATCAGCCGGCTAGTCGGTGGACGATTGCCCTCTGCGGGTTTGGACTCGTCGCTGCGGCGGCACGCACCGCCATGCTCATCGCACAACATCGACCGCAACAGGCACTGTTAGTCGGCATCGCGGGCGCGCTCAGCGACAGCGCGACGATCGGCTCGGCCTACGCTTTCGACCGGGTGATCTGCGACGGGATCGGCGTGGGCAGCGACGCGGATTACTTGGCGGCCGCGGAGATCGGCTGGAATCAGTGGACCGGCGATGCCCCCGACCATGCCATCGGCGACGAAATTGAGTTGGCAAACCAAGCAAACCTGGCCCACGCGGCGCCCGGCAGGACGCTGCTGAGCGTCTGCGCCGCATCGGCACACCGGCAGCACGCTGCACAACGCCAGCAGCGGTATCCCCAAGCGTTTGCCGAAGACATGGAAGGATTTGGTGTGGCGCTGGCCTGTCAACTCGCCGGAGTGCCGCTGCGGATCGTGCGGGGGATTAGCAATCACGCCGGTGATCGCAACCTTTCAAAATGGCAAATCGAGGAGTCGCTGACGGCGGCAGCCGAGTTGGCTGGAACGCTGATGACAGCGGTGGAGCAAGCACCATGACGGCCAAACCACGCGCCGCAATTCGTCTGGGCATCTCAACCTGTCCCAATGACACGTTCGCCTTTCACGCCTTACTGACTCGGCAGGTCAACTGGCGGGGCCTCGATTTCCAGGTCGAGTTGCTCGACATCCAGCAGCTCAATGACCGGCTGATGAGCGGCGATTTTGACGTCGCCAAAGCGAGCTTTCACGCCGCTTTGCTGCTGGCGCAGCGGTATACAGTGCTGCCCAGCGGCTCAGCACTCGGATTCGGCGTAGGGCCGCTGTTACTCGCAGCCGACAGCCCAGTACCGCCGCGGCACAGTGGACAAATCGCTCTCTGCCCGGGCCAACACACAACCGCCGCGCTGCTGTTTCAGTTGTTTCACGCCGGCACCGCTACGGTGCAGCACGTGGTGTTCTCACAGATCATGCCGCTGCTGCAACAGCGACAGGCAGATTTTGGCGTCTGCATTCATGAAGGCCGATTCACGTGGCAGGAGCAAGGGCTGTCGTTGGTCGAGGATCTGGGAACGCGGTGGGAACAAGCCACCGGTTGCCCGCTGCCGCTCGGCGGGATCATCGCCCGTCGCGCTCTGCCCGCTGAGACACTCGCCGATGTCCAAGCCGTGATTCGAGATTCGATCGGATTTGCGCTCGCCAACCGGGAAGCACCGTTGCCGACGATGCGGCACTATGCGCAGGAGTTTGACGACGAGGTGCTGATGAGTCACGTTGATCTGTACGTCAATCGCTGGACCGAAGATCTCGGCGAAACCGGCAGGCAAGCGTTGGCGGAACTGGCGGTTCAAGCACGGCGCGTGGGCCTGCTCGATTCCGAAACCGAACTGCAAGTTTTTGGCTAACTGCCCTCCATCGAACCATTGTCCCCCATTGTTGCCCGTACCTAGGTAGAACCATTGTCCTCAATGATTCCAAATGGACGGCAACGCCGACCGCAGCGCTGCGAACATCGACCCAAGATCGGAGGTGAGTCCTGTGACTTCTGACGCCCCCCAAGCGATGAGTGTCACTCCGGTGCTGCCTGACTACGGCACCTTTCCTCGCACGCCGGCCGATGGCTCGGACTGGATTCATCCCGAGGATGTGACGATTGTCGACGGCTTGATTCCGGGGCCGCGGGTGTTCTGCCGCTATCGCTTTGAAGATCGTTACTACTATTTCCGTTACGGCGAGATTCACTTCCGCCTGCGGCCCTGCCTGTGGTTGCCCGTTCCAGCGGAAGGCATCGATATCGGCGACCAAGTCGAGACGATCGGCGTGGGGATGCAACAGGAGCTGTTCGTCTCAGAAGTGATCGACATGCACTTCTCACAGCACGATCGCCGCATCCGTTATCGCCTCGCCCGCACGCCCAGCAGTGATCGCTACTACTACCGCGAGCAACTCCGGGTGCTGACCGATAAAACGCAATTGCGACCGAGCGACACGGTCTACCGCGAGCCGGTCTGGGATCGCCAAGCCTACCCACCCAGCGACTCACTCTCCTTGCGCCCCGACGACGACTCGGCCAGCGGCGACACGCGCCGGTCCGAGTAGACGCACCGCCTTATTCCCAACCGGGATCGTCTAGAACCA
>CALELC010000668.1 GCA_937904535.1 uncultured Planctomycetaceae bacterium | reverse complement strand
CCAGCCGCAGATCGAGCAGCGTCCATCGGAAGGTTTTGTGCCAGCGCGGATGGTCGTCGGACCCGGTAAGCGACCGACGGAAGATACCGAGTACCGCTTGGTCGGTCAGCTGGGCAGCGGCGGTACCGGTGTGGTCTATCAAGCGCACCAACGCGCCATCGACCGTGAAGTCGCTGTCAAAGTGCTCCGTGATGAGCTCGTCTGCGATCCGCTGGCGCGGCAACGGTTCTTGCTCGAAGCACGCACTATCGGCAGTCTCGATCACCCCAACGTGATCGCGCTGCACGAACTGGCTACCGGGCCGTCGGGCGAATTGTTCTATTCGATGAAGCGAATCGACGGCACCAGTTGGGACCGCACCATCGATTCCATGCCGTTTGAGGAGAACCTTGAAACTCTGCTGCGGCTGTGCGATGCGATCCGCTACGCCCATTCACGGGAATTGATCCACCGCGACATCAAGCCTGAAAACGTGATGCTGGGCCGATTCGGTGAAGTGCTGCTGGCCGATTGGGGCTTGGCACTTTCGCTGGGCCGCCAAGGTCAACGACTGGGGAGTTCCTCGCATGCGATCGGAGGCACCCCAGCATACATGGCACCGGAATTGGCGTCGGGTGACGTGCAGTCGCAGACGATTCGCACCGACATCTACCTGCTCGGTGCGCTGCTGTTTCGCATCCTTACCGGTCACCCACCGCACTTTGGTGACAATTTGCTGCAGTGCATTCGCCGAGCAGCGGCGAATGTGATTCGGCAAACCTCGGTCCGTGGCGGCTGGATTGATGTGGCGATGCGGGCGATGGCGACCAACCCGGAAGATCGTTTTCCCGATGTCGCCGCCTTTGCCGAGGCGCTGGCTCGCGAGAAGAAACATGAACGGAGCGTCGATTTGCTTCGCCGCGCCGACCGGTTGGTCAAAAAAGTAGGGCCGGCGGCCCGGCATCAAGAATACAGCGTTGCCGAGGCACTGATCCGCGAAGCGCTCGACGTGTGGCCAGGCAATCGAGATGCTGCCGATACACTCGTCAAGTTGCAGACCGAGCACGCTCGCTCGGCGGCCGCTACCGGTGACTATGACCTCGCGCTGGAACTTTTGACCCAAGCGGGACAAGCTGATTCGGAGTTGGCCGCGCGGATCCGTGTGAAACGCGATACCCGCCGTGAACAAGCGGTGCGAGAATCGCGATTCTCACAACTGTTCACCCAGTCGCCCGATGCCGGTTTGATGACGCGCTGGGATGGCGGTGAAATCATCGAGGCCAACGATCAGTTCGAAGAACTGAGCGGCTATGAACCGGCGGCCGTGGTCGGAAAAAACATCTTCGACTTGAATCTGTGGGGCGACAGCAATCTGCGTGAGGACTTCATCGAGCGGCTCTCCGCCACGGGACGCCTGCTCGACTTCGAAGCGCCGATGCTCCGTCGCGACGGCAAGACGCTGCATGTTTCGCTGTCCGCCAACAAGATTGAGCTCAACGGCGAAGACTACGTCATGACCACGATCCGCGACATCGGCAAACGGGTGATGGCGCAACAGGAGCTTAAACGCAGCCGTCAGAGATTGTGTGATATGCAGCGGCTGGCCCACCTGGGCACTTGGGAACTGGATGTCATGACAGGCAAGGTGCACTGGAGCGACGAAAACAGCGAACTCCCAGGGCTACCGCTGACCCACGGAGCGCCGAGCCTGGATGAATACCTGAAAACGATCCACCCCGACGACCGTGATAAGTTAGCGGCTGCCATCCAGAGTGCGATTCAAGATCGTGCTGCCTATGAATTGCGGATTCGACATCGGCGCCGCGACGGTAGTTGGAAAACCCTGATCGCGCGGGGCCAACCGAATGTTGATGCCGCGGATAACGTGATCGAAGTCTATGGAGTGATGATCGATATCTCTCGCTATACCCTCTGACATGCCCCGCCGTGTTGCGGATCATGATCTGTGCGACTCATCGAATTGTCATGGAGGAAGTTGCAACACGTGGGGCCAGGTCACGATAGGCCCAACAGCGACAACGCGATTCCCTAGGTGCTATCGACCATTGGGTGCAACTGCTGCCAGCGTTTGATCGCAGGCCCGACTTGGGCCATCTTGATCCAGCGATGTCGGGTTTTCTCACTGCACAACAAGGTGTCCGGTGTGATCTCGCCATGATCGATCCGCAATAACAGATCATGTTCGGACATCGGACCGACTTTCTTGGTGCGGCGGAACCACCGGCGTTTCATAAAGAACCAATCTGCACTCATTCTTGCCTCCTGAGTTACACCAGAAGCCACGAGCCGATTAGAAACTGCGGACGCTACTAAGAATCGATGGGAAAAGTGAGCTCACTCTCACAGGTATCTCGTAAGTCAATCTTCGCTTGCGAAGATTGATGAGAGTAAGCTCGCGCAGCCTAGAATTACGAAGCTGTCCTTAGCCCTATTAAACCCTGAAAGCCGGAAGCTGTCGCCTAAGAAAAATGTTGGGGAAAAGCGGCGACCACTAATGCCTGCCTCTGTTTGGCTGTGGCGTTCCCCCCGCCGCTGCAGCGCTGCAAGGACAGATCGCCGAGGTCCTCACCATGGCCACCGCAGATGATTTCTTGCCGGAGTGGGACGTGAAACTCAGCGTGACATCGCACGGCGGCAAATCCCGCGAGGTCACAATCTCACCCATTCCGTTTCCTACCGATGGCCAGCTAAGGCTGCTCCGGAGGTGGAGCGGGCAAGGTCTCCAGCAAGCCCTTGAAAGGCTGGAGCGGTGACGGCGGCTCGGGAGCAGCCGGAGGCTGAGACGCGGGTGCGGTGTTCGGCGGAGCGGGTGAAGAACCTGCCGCTGGCTGACCACCTAGCAAGCCGCCAAACATCGACCCGAGACCGCCCAGCAGCGAGCGGTCCTCCGTTGTCGGTGCAGGCTCGCTAGCCACTTGCCGAGCCAGTCCGTCGGGGCCGGCGAGCATCACCGAAGCGGATTGCAAGCGGTTGTCGCGGGCATAGTCGATCCGCAACTCGTCACCTTCATCATATTGGCTCAGTTCATCAATCAGATCGCGAACGGACGTGATCACTCGGCCATCGACAGCAACAATCAAATCACCGACGCGAAGGTCAGCCACCGCGGCTGGCGACTGCGGTTGGATCTCGGTAATCCACGCCCCGCGACGGCGGCGCGGCGGCTCTCCGTCAACGCTCCGAGGGGTATCCACCGTGGCGCCTAGTCGTGCTCGCGGCGGTGTCGGGGTGGGGGCAGCCAGCGGAGGCGCTAGAGCTGCTCCCGCGGGCGCTTCTGCCGCGGGTACCGCGACCGGCGGTTGAACGGAAAGATTGCGGTCGGCCGGCAAGCTGGGGGACGGTGTGCCGCGCAGCGCGCGGTTGTAGTTGGCGCTGCTGTTGCCTGTCGCCGGTGCGCGGGGGCTGGCTTGGCCGTTTGCTCCCGATCCACCGCGTAACCCAGGTACCGACGGCAATACCGGTGGAGGCGCCAGGGCTGGCGGCGGAACCGCTGGCAGCAGCGGTGGGCGCTCGGCTCGCACACGCGGTTCGTGCGGCGCTGCATTGCCTGGCAGGGGATCAACAGGTGGCGGAGCCTGGAGCGCTGCGCGAGCTCGAATCCGCTCGCCCAGCCGTTGGAGCGGTCCCTGAGCCCAGACGTTTGCAGGCACAGCGAACAGTCCTACGGCAACCACGATGATCCCTGCCGAACAACCGTGAACACACCCAAGTGTCCGCCGCATCTCCGATGTCGCCGGCCCCAGTGTCACCGGAATGGCCTCTCGATCGTGAATCGCTCTGCGTTGCATTCGTTTGCTCCTCCTAAACCTCTGTTCCGCTTGCCCTGAAACCGCCAAACCCGTCCAATCCGTTCCCTCGGCCGGAACGACACAGTCTACTGCCGTGACGCCCTGTCGGTCGCTGGGTAATTCGCACCGAGCGTCGATCTCATCTATCTGCTGAATGAGCCATTCATGCTG
>CALELC010000667.1 GCA_937904535.1 uncultured Planctomycetaceae bacterium | reverse complement strand
CAACACTCCCAAACCATGACACGACCGAAACGGCTGCCAAAGCGAAGTTTGCGATGGGTCAGGAGTCACCGGTTGGCAGCCTCTCAAACGGCTGCGTACAGCAATTGCATCCTGAGCCCTGAAGTTCCTCAAACTTCAGCTTTGATGTTCCCTGAGTTTCGGCGCAGTACGACACCGGAAACTCAACCCACGAGTGAGCGACGTGGTTAACAGCGCAGAATGCAGAAGCGCAGTGGGAGCGGAAGCGCCGCTGCGTAGTCGGTAAAGAAGTTGCCCGGCGAACTGGCAAGCAAGCGTTCGGTCACGGCCACTAAAGTGACATCGTGCTCAACCGGTAATAGCCGCTCGGTGAGCACCAGCAAACGCTCACCGCTGGCCCCATCGGCGGCCCGTAGGCTACTGACGCAACTCGCAGGAAACTCCGCCGGCGGTTGGCCTGGTCTCGGTTCGTCATCACCGACCGGTCGCGTCGGGAAGTCGGCGTGGAAATGCCAACCCAATTCGCTCCCCAGCCAAATCCGCTGTCCGGGATCTGCTGCGCTATGATGCGTTTGGAGGTGCTCAGCAAGCCAAGGGGCCGTGTCAGCAGATGCTTGCGCTGCGTGAGTGTGACACCAGGGGACCGGTCCCTGCCAAGCTGCAATCAACAACACCAGACGCAGCAATACCGACGCTCCGCTACGACGGCTCACGCGAGATCGTTGATAACGGCGGGGCTGGAACATGAGGTAGGGGAGCGTCGGAAGCAAGCTTATAGATTTCCTTGACGTTATGACCACTCTACCTTGAACGTCAACCCCCGCCAGCGGTGGCAGGCAGCAGGCAGGCGCTGTCAAACCGTACCGGCCATTCCACATCACATTCGCTACAACCGGCCCAACGCAACCATCGCAGAAGAATTATCAGCAGCAACAGCACAATGAGAGCAATGGAAAACTTCGCGCCAGACGATTCAAAGAGACCATGCAGATGACGAAGCTCTTTCGTTCGATGTCTGCGCCCTCAGTAGTCCTGGAGAGACGCGATGGACGGATTATCAGCGGCCCCCCGGTCACGCGATTGGCGATGGGTACTTGCAGGCCTCTTGCTGCCGGGAATGCTCCAAGCTGGCTCTGCAGGGATGGCACGGGCGCAAGCTCCCGCTGCAGACATGGTCTGGCAGATCGAGCCGCCCGTGGAATGGGTAGTCCCCGAAGCCCAACCCCATTCGGAAGCCGATCGCTTGGTTGAGCTTGCCCTCGCGCAGCATCCTGCCCTGGCCGCCGCGGAAGCCGAAATCGGGCGCGAGGCCGGCCAGCGTTTTCAGTCAACACGAAAACCCAATCCTTCAGCTGGCTATGTCGCCAGCGAGGTCGGCAATGAAGGTCGCGGTGGCCAACAGGGGCTGTATCTCTCGCAAGAATGGGTCACCCAGGATCGGCTGGCGCTGGCCGGCCAAATCGGCGCCTGGCGACAACGGGCGGCGGCCGAACGGTTGAATCAGGCGCGGCTGCGGCTGACCGCCCGCGTGCTGACGCAGTACTGGGCACTAGCTGCCGCGCGGCACCGAGTTGCGCTGCTGGGTGAACTCGAGGAACTGCTGCAAGACGGTGTGCGCGTGAATCAGTCGCTTTTGGAAGCTGCCGAAGTAGGCCGCGGACCGGTGCTGCAGGCCCAATTAGAAAAAAATCAGGTCTCCGTTGCCAAACGCCAAGCCGAAGCAGAACTCAACGCTAACACGGCGGCGTTGGCCGCGACCGTGGGACTCTCGATTGCCGACGTGCAGGCAATCGCTACCGACCCATGGCCAGCCGTGCTTTCGCCCGAAGAACTCTGCGCGATTGAACAGTGGGCTGCCAGCCCTGAGCTGGCGGAAGCGCAAGCGCAAATCGAAGCGGCCCGCTGGAACCTCCGTCTGGCGCAAACTCAGATCATCTCCAACATCGACAGCTATGCCTCGGTGCAACATGATGCGGCCACCAACGATGTGGTGGTCGGGCTGCAAATCGGGATGGCGCTGCCGGTTAACGACCGTAAAAGCGGACTGATCCGGGCGGCGCATGCCGAGCTCGCCCAGAGCGAAGCAGAGTACGCACGGCGTTATCGCGACCTACAGACCCGCTGGGCTGACGCGGTCGGCCAATACCGCAGCGCCGTCGAAATGGTCACGGCCGTCGAACAGGATTTGCTAAGTCTGGCCGAAGAACGCCTCTCGGTCGCGCGCCGCAGTCATCAACAAGGTGAACTCGATTACCTGGAGTTGCTTACGGCTCAGCGATCGTTTCTGGCCGTTCGCCAGTCCGCTCTCGACGCTCGCCAAGCTGCTGCCGCCGCCGCTGTGCGGTTGCACACGCTGGTGGTCAACGATTCGCTTTAGCCCGATGGGAGGGGCGTCGTTTTGATGCTCTTTCTAACTTCTTAGCCGCCATCAAGTTGGGCGAGTTAAACCGACTCGGATGCCGAGGTTCCATCAAGGTCGCTTCCAACAATGCCGATTGTAGCGGTAACCGCTATGGCCATTGGTACAGGAGAGACGATCATGGGCCTTTTTCGTATGGTTAGCATCTGCGCTGCGCTGTGGCTGGCGCTTCCAACTGCGGTGAGCCTCGCTCAGGAGGGGGAGGTTACAGCCGAGCAGCAAGCCGAAGCCCTGCAGTGGAATCTCGATGAGAACCAAAAGCAGTTGCTCCAGCACGAGCCGATTGAGCTCAACCCCGTGCCTCAGTTGATCGATGAGCCGTCTGTGCTGCTAGAAACGTCCGAGCCTGAGCTGTGGTGGGCCACGCCTCGAGGGCCGCCGTTGCTGAGCCAGCAACCAGCAGCAGCCAAGAAGTATCCCGACTACAGACTCACCGGCGTCTTTCAGCTCGATTCCGCTTCCTTTTCCCAGTCCGCCAATAACCTGGCGACCTTGGGTGACATCCAGGATGGGACAGGCTTTCGCCGCGCGCGCTTAGCAGCCGTTGGCAATCTCACGGAACGAGTCTCCTACACGTTTGAGCTCGATTTCGCCCAAGCGCAAGCACGATTCGTCGACCTCTGGGCTCAAGTTGACGACACACCGCTTGGAAACCTCCGCATCGGCCGCTACCGCCAGCCCTTTGGCATGACGGAAATGACGAGCGTTCGCGAATTACCGTTTCTGGAACGCCCCACGGTGTTCGCGCTCGCACCGTTTCGCCAGACGGGAATCATGCTGTTCGACACCGCGATGGACGACAGCATGACTTGGGCAGTGTCCGGCTTCCGAGGAATCTCAGACAACTTCGGGAACGTCTACGGGGACGACGGAGGCTACGGAACCGCAGAACGAATCACCTTTCTGCCCTTTCAAGACGGCGATTCTCATATTGTCCATGTCGGGCTAGGGCACAGCTACATGGATCCGGCTCGCGATCAACTACTGTATGCCAGTCAGAACGGCGTGTTCGTAGGCCAAAACCCCAATTTAGGTCCGAGTGGCCTGAGCGTTCTGCCACTGGTGAATGTGCCGCCATTCGTCAACAGCGGCGTCTTTGATGTGGATCACGCTCAACTCTACAACGTTGAAGGCGGCATCGGCTGGGGCAATGTGGCTTGGCAATCCGAGTATCGCTGGAGCGACATTCAAGCTCCCACCGGAGAACAAGCGCTCGTGCACGGCGGCTACACCGAATTGCGTTACGTCATCACCGGCGAAACCATCCCCTACAATCGCAAGGCCGGCGTGTTCGGTCGCGTGCAACCCCATTGCCCGGTCGATCTATCCAAGGGTCACTTCGGTGCCTGGGAAGTCGCCGCACGAATTTCCACTATCGACCTCAATCCCTTGCTCGATCTGCCGAATGCCCCTGGACCAGGACGCCGACTCAACTCATTTGATGTTGGCTTGAACTGGTATCTTTGGAACTATGCGAAACTGCAATTCAACTGGCTGAACGGAAACCTCAACGACCGCACTCGGGGCGACAGTACGGCCAACACCTACGCCGCACGGTTTCAGGCTGACTTCTAAGCCTGGCAGAACCGAAACCGCGCGGCTCGTTGGAAGCGCGTGCGCGTGAAACATCAGCCGGCGTTCCGCCACGCGGGTGCCGCCGGCTGTTGCCAATTCGTTGTGCCGCAGCTCTGCCTCTTGGCGCCGACCTTAAGCGGTCACGACGCTTTCATCCCTCGATGCCACCGGAGCAGTGGTCCGCACCGACGACTGCTCCAGAGCGGGCGTTAACAGCGCGTCGCGTTGCAGCACCTCCACCCAGTCGATCCAGGCCATTAAAGGCCCCTCGGTGAGCACTTGATCACGCACATAGTTGTAAATCTCATTACACACCGGCGGAGGTGCAATCGCTTCCATGCGGACGGCTGGCCAGGCAACCGGCTCGCGTTCGTCTTCGCGGGGGCAGCGTCCACTGCTGGAGCACATCAACGAGGTGTAGCCCACCACGCCAAAACGCACAAAAGCGGCAGCCACGGAATCCTCCAGCGAACGATCCACCATCAAGGTCAAGCGTTGATATCGCAACGGCACTCGCTTCCGAGCCGCCTGTTCATGCTCCGTTACCGGTTGCAGTGCCTCTAGCCCCGTGAGTTCCAAGCGGAGATCTTCACGCGCAAAATCGTCCTGCAATTGATAGAGCTTGCCCATCACGGTGTGATCGATCAGGTGAGCTCCTGAAAGATCCAAAATCACATTCTGCCGCTGCACCAGACCGACATCCTCGAGTTGGCGGCGGAAGGAAATCCAATTGCTAAACACAGCCGACTGCCGCGCGCGCACAACACAGGTACCGTCATCCCGAGGCTCGACCTCAAGGTTCGTCTTAAACAACGATTGCAATGGTACGCCGTTGACCAAGTGCAAGATGATCTTAACCGTGATCCCAACGCCGATCCCGATCAACAAGTCGGTCAGCAATACCGCAATCAACGTCGTAACAAAGATCACCAGTTGCGCACGTCCGATGTGATACACGTGCACGAACTCAGAGGGATGCGCTAGCCGGTATCCGGTATAGACCAACATCGCCGCCAGCGCCGCCAGCGGAATCCGGTGCAGCACGGTCGGAATTAGAGCAACGCACGCCAACAAGAAGATCCCGTGCCAGAAATTAGCAAACCGCGTGCGCGCTCCGTTATCAATATTGGCCTTGCTACGCACGATCTCGGAAATCATCGGCAAGCCGCCGACCAGCGAGGAGAGCAAATTACCCACTCCAACCGCGGTGATGTCGCGGTCCATATTGGACTTACGCTTCCAAGGATCGATCAAATCGACCGCCTTGGCGCTCAGTACCGATTCCAGCGATCCGATCGCGAAGAACATAAACACCCACTTCCAAGCGACCGGCATCGCGAGGGCGCTGAAATCGGGGAAGGTGATCTGATCAAACATCCCGAACATCCGGTCGGGCATGGTGACCAAATACTGCTCGCCTAATTGATATTCATGATCCTGCAAGGTGTAAGAATGCTCGTGCATGAGGTCAAATGCCATGCCCATCGGCACAGCCACCAACAGCACCACCAGCGGCGCCGGGAAGACCGACAACGGCTTCCACCAGCGCCGGATCACGGGCCAGACAAACATGATGAGCAGGCTGGTCATGCCAATCGCCGCAATCGCGGGATTGGCAGACACAATGAAGTGCGGGATATCGCGGAGCAACTCCAACGGTTCACCGCTGGCGGTCACCCCCAGGGCGACCGGAAATTGCTTGGCGATGATGATCACGCCGATCGCCGCCAACATCCCATGAACCGTCGAGACCGGGAAAAACTCTCCCAGAATCCCCGCGCGGAAAAATCCAAAGCCGATCTGCAGAATCGCGGCGACGACTCCCACCGCCAGTGCCATCCGGTAGGCGCTGATGTCTGCCTCAGTAAAGCCACCGATCGAACCATTGCCACCAAAATCCTGAACGCAACCGATCAAGATCACAATCAAACCGGCAGCCGGACCTTTGATGGTCAGTTCCGAGTTGCTGAGGACCGTCGCCACCAACGAACCGATCACAGCGGTGAAAATACCAGCGATCGCCGGAAACCCCGATGCCAGTGAGATCCCCAAACACAACGGCAGTGCAATCAGGAACACTAAGAATCCTGACAGCACATCATATTTGAAGTAGGTCTTAAATCCCGCGGCGTCTCCGCGCGGCGTGTCCGAAACAGTCGACATCTAGGTCGTTCCGATGAAGGTCGAGGGATGAATTGTGAGTGGTCACTCGGCCAGCGGCGCATGCTGCTCGGCTGCCAACACTCGATCAGACGGGTCAACCGCTCCCAGGCTTGCATCGCGTGTGCGAATCAGCTCCATGGCGGCGTGATATCGAGACGAAATCCCCGGCTGCGGATACAGACCGCCACCGAGAATCAAACCTGATAATGTCAATACTGCAAAGCGTTCAGGTAGCCGCCCTTGCAGTGAAACGGTCGCCGTATAATGGACCGCCGTAAAGATGCGAAAGTAGGTGCGCATGATGGCGATCCCATTGAACGTGGCGGCCACCACAACGGCGACGCCTACCAGCGGATAAGCTTGCACGACGCCGTCGATGAGCAGTTCGTTACCAATGAAGCCAAACGTTCCTGGGAAGCCCACGCTGGCCAGGCCGGCTAACACAAAAAATGCCGCCAGCATCGGAACGCGGTGGTAGAGTCCGTGATAATCGGCCAAAGACAATCGGCCTGTCCGCGCTTCGAGCGCTCGCAAGGTCAATCCCAATCCGGCCAGCGAAAGCCCAACCGATAGCCACACGCACAGGGCTCCAGCAAGTGCCACCGGTGTCGCGACGTCCAACCCCACCATCACCAGTGCCGAATGACTGAGCAACAGAAAGCAAAAGAATCGTCGCACGTCGGTCTGAATGATCGCCATCGCTGCTGCGTAAACCGCAGTTCCCAGCGACATTAAAATGATCACTCGCAGAGCCAGCTCCGGTGCGATCGGCATCACTAGCCGCACCGCCGCATAGGCTCCCAACATCGGTGTGATAAACAGGATCGCCAAACCGAATGATGCGTGCTCAAAGAGATCGGTTACCCAGCAGTGAAAGGGGAAGATGCCGCTGCGAATGAGCACGGCGACGGACAACAAGCCCACGCCCCACAGCGAATGCCCGTTCTCGGGCCGATCAAACATCAGCACCAACCCGCCAGCCACTAACAGCCCGGCGAACAAACCTAAGTGCAGACGATACACACGTGTTGGCTGGCCGCGGCGACGCAGTTCCCACAGCGGCCAGAGAGCGCCAAGAATCAGCAGCGTCCCCACTCCGACGGGATGCTGACAACCGAGTGTCGCTAACAACACCGCTTCGCTCGCCAACGCACCGGCGAAGGAGAATCTTCGCGACTTCGTCCGCAGCGTGGTCACGACGGTCAACAGATACAACAGCGCCGCCATCGGAAACAGCGGTGCACTGAACTCATCAATACCCAACCAAGCTCCGTCCAGTACATGGCGAGACCAATCCCAGTGGCTGTCCGCCGCAAGGGTTGGTCGCGAGATGAACTCAAGCCAAGCGCCCACCGCCAGCGCCAAGGTTAGCGCCGTGAATACGAGACAATCACGCTGGGCGGTTAGGGGACTGCGCCGCACGCACAACCAAATCATGCCGACCAGCGGCATCAGGATCGCGGACAGGGTCCAAGGGAAGGCGAAGTCCATCATTGCGCTAAGTAGGTTGTTTCGGATTCAGGCTGGATCTGCCAAGTACGCGAACTGGCATCCGGAGTCAAAGCTGCCAGATCGGCTTCATCGATGATCGTTAACTCATAAGCTTCCACACGCGGAACAACTTGGTCCGATTCCCGCGAAGGCTTGCCTGTTAACCAGTCCGTCCAACGACGTTCGAGCCGGTCGCAGCTCTGAAAGATCCACAGAAACGGCTGCACCACCACATCATTCAGCCAGTTATCGAGATTGCCACGGTCGGTACCAAACCGCCACAACCAAAGTCGTAGCCGTTCAGGCAGCCAACGCTGACGATTCCCCTCGGGCATCGAGAGGTGACTCCCAATCGCATTCTCCAGCGCCCGGTAATCCTGCAGCAGTGACGGCGCTCGCAGCAGTTGCAGAGTCCGCAAGCAGGCATGACCGATGATGTGTGCGAGTGCGAGATAACGCAGCCCCATCCCAATCTCGACCACGATGATGCCGACCTGCGTTAACGCGGCAAACGCTAAAGCACTTTTCACATCCGTCTGAACCCGCGCACAAAGGGCACCGTAGATCGCTGTCAACAGGCCCAAGCTGATAACAGCAGCCGACAGCAGCCATGAGATTTCCAACAAGGGGCTGATCCGCAGCAGCAAGAACGCCCCCAGATGCACGGATAGCGCACCATAGAAGACAGCGCTGGATGGAGTGGGACCTTCCATGGCCCGCGGTAGCCATCCAGAGAACGGCACCAAAGCGGATTTGCCCGCCGCAGCGACTAACAGCAACAGCCCCACCACCAGTGCATGGGTAGGTGAGATCGCGGTTGGCGAATGCGGCCACGGCCCCGCCCCCATGATCAACTCAAAATCTCCACCACCAGCGAGATGGTGAAGTGCCAGTGCTCCAATCAAAAACGCAGCGTCGGCGATCCGGTAGATGGACCATACGCGGAGTCCATTGCGCACCGGGGCGGTGCGTTCATGAAAGAACGCCACCAGCAGTGCTGAGGACAATCCCACGAGCTCCCAGCCAGTAAATAACGTCTCAATCGTCCCGGCCAGTGAGGCGACCACCATCCCTAACAGAAAGATTGCATACAGCAGAAAGAAACGCCGGTAACCTGCTTCACGATGCATATAAAAATTGGCAAACGCTCCGATGGTGCCAATCAATATGAAACTCAGCAGCGCAAAGGGAAGGGTTAACCAATTGAAATCAAACTTGATGTGAAAGTGAAAGTTCTGCGCGGGGATCGCGGCCCAGTTGCCGACTTCAACAGCCACGTGCGGCCGATCATAGATCAGCATCAACACCAAGATGGCCAGCGCGGACGCCGCTCCCAACAACCCCCCCGCCTGCGTCAGCCGTCCGACCACCCGCTCGTGCAGCTTCAGGCCAATCAGTGAGGAAATGCCGAGCACGGCCAGCAGCAACGCGGGTGCGGCCACGACCGCCAGCCCAAGCCCCTGCAACAGGGAATCAAGATTCATCATGACCGTCCCTCCTGCTGCGACGCCACGCTACCATCGACCAAGGCAAACCCTAAATGCCCTCGCCACCCGCGATACCAATGAAGAGATGAGGGCGCGACGGGCAACTGTGTGGTCTGCGGCCAGTACGGCTCAAAGCGATCTCCGGTATAGATATGAAGCTGCGTCGAATGCGGATCGAGAGTGGCGAGTTGCACCCAGTGACCGCGAACCAAACGATCAATCACCGGATTGCGAGCCATGATCGCAAGCATTGCCGCTGGCGTCGTCTCGATCACAAATAGCTGACGCATCGGTTCATGGATTTCGGTCATCTGTGCCGATAGCCCCGGCCGCAAATCGCTGGCCGCTCCTGACATCACCCCCAACAGCCCGGTAACGTTGTGGGGCAATTTCGAACCACATCCCCAGCCTTCGGGATCGATCGCGGAGAAGTAATACTCCAAGCTGATGCCTGCGCACACGGGAATGGCAGCCTGTAAGACTCGCGCCAACACGGTATGCTCCGCGTCATCCAACTCCGGATCGTAAGAACTCAGAAAAGCGCGGCGATCGAGGAACAAGCCGCGCGTCCGCCAGCGGCGTCCGACAAGCGTGACCGCATTGGTGGCGTGGTTGTATTCCGGTCGAGCTTCGGCGAGATCGACAGCCCGGCGCTCGACGTGCCGCAATGCCTCTTCAGGGCTGAGCTGCAGGCTCGCTGATTCAAATCGGCGGCAACGTTCGTGCGCGTTTCGCGTGCGGGCCTCCTCAATCGCCTGCTGCGCCTGCTCAAAATCGCTGTGGTGGGTCACCGGCAATGAGTTCAAGTCATACCAAGTCACGCTGTCATCGCAGGTATTGTGATAGGCACCTACAAACACGGTGTCCTCGGGAATCTCCAAGCCGCTCGCTTTAAGCCGTTGGCGAACCCGTGGGTCGTTCGCCATCTGCGCAAAGGCCCGAGCGTTGGGCCCGCCGCGCCCGCCACTGCAGGCGCCGCAGTTGTAAGCCGACTCATGGGGATTGTTCATGCTGCTCGAGCCATGACCATGAAAGATCACGAGACGAGCCAAACGCGAGGTGAGCCCCATATCCAGCAGCACCCGGTGCACGATGGTGGCCATCTCGTCGAGCGAATAGCCGCGGTGTCCCGGCGCTGGGCCCGGCGGATCGGCCACTCGCTGCAACGGCAACTGGGTTGCTGAGGGCGGCTCGATCACCGCTCCTGCCAGCCTTCGCAAGCGGGCGGTTGCGCGCGGGAACAAGACCCGCATCACCAAGGGAATCGATGCCAAGGGGCCAACAAATCCGGCTACCATGCCGCCCCAAAACGTGCGACTCCGCAGGTGCCACCGGTGTTGGATCACGCCCAGCAGACGGCGTCCCGCTGCCCGGCGTCGCTCCGACTCCTGCAGCGTGTATTTCACTTGCTCCTGCACGTAGTGCTGCGGTTTGATGATGACGGGGCTGAGCGGCCTGAAATGAGCATCACCGGCTCCGCGGTAATGCATGGCCACACCATAAAACCCGGCAATCCCAAACGTCTCCGCATCGGGCGCGATCTCTTCCAAATGCCGCCGAAGCGACTCCTCTCGATCATCGATGCAGAACACCGCTTGAAACCGTGGCCGCGCCGGCTGACGCGGCTCGCGGCC
>CALELC010000666.1 GCA_937904535.1 uncultured Planctomycetaceae bacterium | reverse complement strand
CAACTCAGAATCAGCCGGTACACTGCGTGTATCAGCTACAAAAACCAAAAGGCCGACGTCGCTCAGACGTCGGCCTTTTTTCGTTTTCACACGATTCCTGGCCCCCTTGCTTTCGCTGGCCTGTTCTTGCACGCGTCGGCCGCCAGACCGGCTGCCCCCCCAGAAAACCTTCGCGACTCGAACGCCCTGAGGGCAGTCGCCACGCAACACTCCAACCGCCGCGCCCCACCACACGGCTGGCAAACACTTTGCCAATCAGCGAGCGAGGGCCTGTCGTCTTCAGCGTCGCTCGCTTGTTCCACACTTTGGCCGCCGCGGGCATCCTCCCGATATCACTGGCATGTGCCCCGCTTGGACCGAGCAGTCGGCTGGGTGCTACGAAGGCCCTTAGCAGTAAGGCTGCGTCCAGGCCGCGGGACGCGCATCCCAATCGGCCTGCGGCTGCTGGTCGAGCTTGACAATCTTCGCCCGCACATACAGGTCATCGGACTTTAAGGTGTATGATCCTTCGGTCCCCTCGACCGTATCCAGCACCACGCCGATCGAGTCCGAATAGACGTCGATCTGGCGTGCGGGATTGCGTGGGCCCGCCTCGACAGCAATCACTCGGCTCGACGGATCGTAGTCCTTCTTGGTGCCAATAAACTCGATTCGATAGCGGCCTTCTTCTCGGACATCGAGCTTGACCGCCAGCGACTTGCCGTCGAACTGAATGTCTGCGAAGTCGAGCCCGTTGGAGGCATAGAAATCGCCCTCGCGAATCGCAGCGAGCAGTGCCGTGACCTCCAGACTCTCCGCCCGTACGACGCTCCAACCTTTAGGTGCCGACGTGTAGCTGTGCCGGTCATCCGATCCCATCGCCAGCAACAGCGGCTGGCCATGAGCCGCTCGATAAGCGTTCACCACATCCCAGAATTTCTCCGGCTTCCAGCCCTCGGGATGCGCCTCGAAACGGCCGTCGATATCGTTGTTATTCAGTTCGCACAACCGAATCTGCGGCAAGGCGATCAAGTCCTGCGGCGAGTAATCATAATACCGCCAGAGCGGATGGTTGGCGGTAAACAAATAGTCTTGCCCCGCGTACGCTTGCTCACCTTTGGCGAACGTTTGCTCTAAGATCTCTTGCGGTTTTTCTAGTTGAATGTATGGGAACACCTCACGAACATTGATGAAGTTCATGTGGACCTGCTGACCGTTGTGACAGCCGCCGGTCTGCTCGTACCCCGGGATCATCAAAAACTTCCCCGGCTCGACGAACTGTGCTTCGAGTTCTGCAAACGTCGTCATTCGCGCATAGGTCTGGCCACCGACTGTAATTGTGCGGACCGAATCGGTGCCGAACCTCGCGATCGTTTCATCGATGTTCTGCTGAGTTAACTTGGGCCAACCGGGACTGGGTGAAACGAGTTTCCACAGCGAAGTCTCACCCTTGAAGGCCGCCAGGTCCGAAGGCTGGTTGTTAAACCCAAAACCATCGAAACGCAGTGTGTCGGCTTGGAAGATATTGTGATCCGATGGGCAGACGAAGTGATAGCCGTGCGACTTGTACCAATCGATCGCCCACGGGGCGAGCGGCTGGCCGTCGGACCACTGGTTGTGCATGTGCAGATTGCCTTTGAACCAGCGTTTCTGAGGTGCTGGGGCGGCGGCGAAACTCGAGGCGGTATCGACAAGTGTCGCCGCAACGGCTGCGGTCCCACAAGTCTTGAGAAAATCACGGCGAGAGAAGTTGCTCCGCATGTGTGCAGGCTCCTGTCTTGGCAAGAGGTTGAGGTAGGACGACCGCTGGTGGGGATGGACACAGTCCGTGGTCGCGTCCGCATTTTATCGAATCCGCAGCCGCGGATGTGTCGGCGGAGACGGGGAAACAGGTTGCAAGCGGTAAGGCAATGAGCGGAGGGTGAAGGGAGGCAGGAGCGAGGAGAGTCAGGAAACGACAGGCTGAAGTCTGAACTCCAACGGCGCGTTGGAGTCCAGCCTTTAGGCTGCCGCGGCGACCGCCGCCGAGAAGTTCCCTGTCTCCATGGTGGGACGCCCCTTGCTCCCGACAGGCTGAAGCCTGAACTCCAACGGCGCGTTGGAGTCCAGCCGTTAGGCTGCCGCGGACTCACCTGCAGAAAAGCGATCAGTCACTTCACCGACGAGCGCGGGGCCCAAACCGCAGGCTGAAGCCTGGACTCCAACGGGTTGCGGCGTCGCTCCAAAGGGAATGCCCGAATCCGGGACTGGCCTGCTGCCCAGTTCCCTCATGTCCGTTTTGTGTCAGGTCCGTTACTTCCCCTGCCTCTTTACACTACCGCGCTGGTTTTCTAGTGATTCGAACTCCGAGGAAAACGGTCAATGCCGACTACTGTTCCCAAGCTGCCCAAGAAGTGGAAAGATGCCAAGGTTGTGCCCGACAAGTCGACTTCCGAAGCTGAAGTCAAGGCGGTCTACACGCTCGCC
Source organism: uncultured Planctomycetaceae bacterium (assembly GCA_937904535.1). Lineage (GTDB taxonomy): Bacteria > Planctomycetota > Planctomycetia > Pirellulales > Pirellulaceae > UBA6163. The sequence goes on along the minus strand of CALELC010000666.1, from coordinate 4,774 downwards.
AAGCTGACACGGTCCGCTAAAACGCTCAAGGAAGCGGAACTCTTAAAGCAAAAATACGGCAACTGGCTAGCGTTTACCACGGCCGGGCCTAGCAAGAACGCAGCCAAAGAAAAGATCGCTCCAGTGGTCGTGGCGTTGTTCAACTCGGTCGTATCCCAGATCAATGTCAACGACCTGCCGCAAGGCAAGTACGAGGTGCGACTCGTCTCGTACACAAAGCCTAAGTTCATGCACAATGCCACTGCGGCAGGCAAGCTGCCGGTCTGGACTTTTGAGTACTACGATATCGGCCAACCGAAGTCGACCACATCTTTCAACATCGAAATGACGCGTCAGATGGAAGGCGACGAAAACAGTCAGGCGTCGCAAATGGCTGACGCTGCGATCGCGTTTGTCAAAAAGCAGACCAAAGCGAGCTCAGTCAAGATCGTCAAGTCGTAAGCACACCGATGCTGAGATGCGTTAGCTGATTTTCAAGTTGGAGTTCAGCCTTGAGGCTGCCGGACTGGAGTCCAGACTTTCGCCTGTAAGATGGCAGCCTAAAGGCTGAACTCCAACAAGGCAGATAGAATCTGAACTCCAACGGGGACTCCAACTCGGTCGCTTTTGCAGCGGTGGGCTGAGTGTTACCAGAGTTCTCGCACGGCGCTTTGGGTTACAGCAACTCTTGCAAAGCTTACGTGGTTCGCCTGCTGGTGCTCGATCGCGGTTTCGATCAACTGCCGGCATTGTCGGTCGAGCGTGATACGCAGCAGACGCTGCTCGTCTTCTGGAGTTCGGCGCAGGAACGAAATCCGCTTCAATGGCCCGCGCTTGGGAGGCATCAATCGCGCCACGATCCCTAGCAATCTCAACTCGGCCCACCGCGGCAACAGCCCGAAGTTTTCATTTACAAAGAAGGCATCACCTTCAGCCGCCGAGGCGATGCTTTGAAACAGCAATTCAAACGCGCGCCCAAACGCTTCGTGCTCGGCAGCCGCAAACAGCCCATCCTGCCGCGGCGTTCCCAGGAGAATGCGTACTCCGCTGGACTCCATCCCGACCAGCGGCAAGTCAGCCATCCGCTCGATCCATCGCTTCCGCCGCCCCGTCACTTGCACCGGCTGAACCGCTTCAACGATCTCGATTGTCGCTTGCAGGCCGAGCCGGAAAGCGTCGACGTACCGGCACACCGTTCCGGCGGAAACCGTGCCTAACTCGATTCCGTGGCCCTCGAGCTGAATGGCTAGCAGAGCGTTCGCGGGCAGATCCGTCGGACCAGCCCCCTCCTCCATGTCCATCATGGCTGCGGCTGCTTCTCGAAGACGACGAAATAGTTTTCCTGAAGCAAATCCGTTTCCTCTCGAACCTTACGAAAGCCGGCCTGAATGATTTCAGCCTCAAACACTTCCTGGCCGGCGCGGACATGCCCAAGCACCCAATCGCTGCTGGTGCCAGGAATGCGTTGGAAATCGATCAGCACCACTCGTCCGCCAGGCTTGAGTGCCCGGTGCAACGAGGCCATCGTCTTCTGCGGAAACTCAAAGTGATGGTAAGTATCACAGATAAACGCCAGGTCGACCGAGTCGGCGGGTAGCCGCACTGAATCGGCAGCGGCTAGCACCGTCTCCACATTCGACTGGTTCTGCTCGCGGCTGCGGGCTTGAATGAGATCGAGAAATTTCTGCGAAATATCGACTGCGATCACTCGCCCCTCCTTGCCCACAGCGGCGGAGAAGAGACGCGTGAATAGCCCGGTGCCGGCACCGATGTCAGCCACCACCTGTCCCGGCTGGAGCTGACAGGCAGCTACGATGGCGTGACGACGTGCGAAAACTTCACGGCTTTCGACCTCAAACCGCTCAGCAAATGCCTCCACATCGGGATCTTCAAAAGTAGCGTTGATTCCCGGATTGACGCTCTTTTCCTGCGCCACTGACTGCGTCACCAACCAAGCAGTTAGCAGGCATAGACCGAGAAAACCAGACAGGCGTGGCATCGGGGACGGCTCCAAGGGAGAGGCAGGAACAGCGAGGTTCACCGGGGGAAGTTCACCGGGGGAAGTTCGCCGGGGGAAGTTCGCCGGGGGCAGTGCCATTGTACCGACGCCAGCGAAAACGGGAGTGTGGAACAACCCCATCGTCGCCGATCGCTCCGGCTCACAGCTCCCCCACTCGGCACACCGTCCACCGTCCAACCCAGATCACTCCTCGCGATCGATCGCCTCGGTCCAGTCGCTGATCTGCTCAGGCGTCATCATGCCCGTCGGAAGCAAGCGCGCGTCGCTGAGCCCGTACTGATCGACGTCGCAGAGGTACTGCTGGCGCGACAGCAGCGTGCCGAAGCACACCGAGTTCGCTGGCGGTGGACTGACTTGCTCCTGCTCCAAACGATTGATCAGATCGCGCATTACCCAAGCGGGAATCTCGCCGCGGAGTTGAGGATAGACGAAGCCGAACAGGGTCAGATGAACCATCAACACGCGCCAGTGCGGCCCAAATCGTTGCAGCAATCGCTGCCAATGGATCGACTGGCTGCACAGCCGCAGCAGGTGCAGAATCTCAGCACCATCGAAGCGTTCACGCTCCATAATAAATGCCTTCGTCCAAATCATCTCTTCCACGGAACAGATTCGAACCTGGTGCCCTAAGATTTTGGCCGACAAAGAATGCTCGAACCACTCCTGATCCACCGGGCAGATACCATTGCCCGAGTTGAAAATCACATCGGCAAACTCACCGTCACCACTATGAATCTTTGCCAACCAGTGAGGGAAGGCGAGTTCGGTCGCAAAACCGGCCGCAGCGGCTGCCGTGAGGATCTGTTCCAAATCCTCGCGACGCACAAAGAAATCTAAGTCTTTGCTGCGCGGTGGTATGCCTGTGATGACTTGAGCAGCGTAAGAGCCACCAACCAAATAGGGCGTGCCTGATGCATCGAGCACATCGAGAAGTTGATGATAGAAGGCCATCATCCGCTGACGACGCGAGTCAGAGTCACAAGAAGCAATTGCCATCGAAAAGATCCAGGCCAGGTGATGAGATTTTCAACGATTGATTCAACTGCGAGTTCAAGTATTTATTCAACGGCGAGTTCGACCACCCGGAAGGGAGGCTGGTCGGGAAACGCGCGTTCTAGAACTGGCATCGCGACGTTATAGACCGGGATACCGGCGAGCGTTTTCCCTTCGGGACTGCCATGATGGGCGTGTCCATGGAAAGCGACCGTGGCCTCATAACGATTGATTGGGTCTTCAAAGCGACTGCAGCCGAGGAAGGGAAAGATTTCCGGCGGCTCTCCCTCCACCGTTGCACGGATCGGTGCAAAGTGTGTGATCACCACCTTCTGCGTCGTGCGGAGCTGCGACAACGCGGTTTCCAGACGCAGTGCATCTTCGACGACTTCGTGCACAAACTGCTTGATCATCGGCTCGCCCCAGGATTCCAGCATGCACTTACCGAACCCACCGCAGAAGCCTTTGACGCCTGCAAATCCAATCCCCTCCCACTCATGGGATTCCCCGTCAAGCACGACAATCCCACGGTCCACCAGCGCATCACGGACCTGTTCCGGTTCGTTCCCTTGGTAATCATGGTTGCCGAGCACAGCCAAAATGGGTGTTTTGACGATCGCCGTGATCTCACGCGCAAAGAGGTCCGCTTCCGCTGGCTGCCCATGCACCGTCAGGTCACCGCAGACCACGACGACATCCGCTGCCGCGGCCAACTGCGTGAACATCGGCTCGAAGGTTCCCGAAAGCGCTTTGGAATAATGGATGTCCCCAAATGCCGCCAAGCGGATGGAACGCTTTGATTTAGCCACTAGCCAGCTTCCCTGTGTGCGGAGCATGATAAGTCGACGGCGGTCGCACGGAGCCTAGCGCTCGGCGCCAGGTCCGTAGCTGAGTTCGCAGCTACGTTTGTCGTGCAAACCGTGCGCCAGTCATCGACGTCGTGGGGGCATGCCTGCCGAGCGGCTATCCTCACCGCCTGCTGGCCGGGCCGAGATGCGACTCCATCCCAATCCGGCCTTCTTCTTTGTTGTCGGGTTTTCCCACTGCATTCAGGACAGCAAGCTCGACTTCCGCTGCTGTAAGAGCGGTGATCGGGCAACCGCGGCGAACGCAAATCCGCGCTGGTCACAACTGAATTGCAGCAGCGCATCGCATGTTCACCACACACCGTGGGCTCGGGCCGCTCGCCCGGCGATTCATCCAACTTCAATGAGGCGTGTCTCGGATCACTATACTGGAGAGCTTGCTCCTATAAGTCTCCATTCAAAAACGATTACCCGGAGGATGAACATGTTTACGCTCGGTGCACAGCGCAGGTGGGCGCACTTCGGTTTATGGCGAGTGGCGTGCTTGCTGAGCGTCGGCTGGGCGCTGATGGCGCTGCCTGCCGTGGCCCAACCGGCAGCTACCACTCAAGCTCAGCCCCCTGGCCCGCCGCCGGAAGCTGCAATCCTCATTGATTATTCCGTGTTGGTCATCCGCCAGACGCGACAGATCCACGACCAGATCCCAGAAATCATCCTGCGGGTCCAGCAAGGGGATGATCATTGGACCGGGGTAAGTAGCGCCAGCGGCGGCATGGGAGGAATGGGTGGCATGGGGACGGGAGGAATGGGAGGTGGCGCCAGCGGCGGCTTTGGCGGTGGATTCTTCTAATCCGCGCCTCCAGATAACCAGCCAAATGCCACCTTGCTGGGAAAAACTCAGGCACTGAGAAGTGCATTGAGGATCAGCGAACTCATCAGTGCCGAGAGCAGGCTGAACAGGAGATACGCCAGCGTG
>CALELC010000665.1 GCA_937904535.1 uncultured Planctomycetaceae bacterium | reverse complement strand
CGCTGGCGGTGATCCGGGAGCCCGAACGATGCTCCGGGGCTTGGTGTTGCTCCGCCGCGGCAACGATGCCGACGCGGCCCAGACGCTGGCTGCCGCCGAAGCGGTCCGCCCGACGGACGCGATGGTCAGCTACTACCTCGGCAAGGCGCTGCTGAATGTCGGTCGCAACGATGCGGCAGCCGAGGCACTGCAGCGAGCGATCGATCGCGGGCCGGCACGAAACGAGGCGTTGCCGGTGTTCACGGAACTGGGGCGTCTGTATCAGCGGGCCCAGCAGCGCGACAAAGCGCTGGAGGTCTGGAATCAGCTCGAGGCGATGTTCCCTGGCGACGGCCGGGTCGGCGAACAGATCGCCAGCATCCTCGCCGATGAGGGGCAGGTCGAAGTGGCGCTGGAGCGATACGAGCGGCTGGCACGCACCGCGGGGCCGGCGGATGACACCCGAGCGATCGGCTACCAAATTGCAGCGGCAGAAATGAAACGTCGCCTGGGGCAGACCGAACAGACGCTCGCTGATCTGGAAGCGATCGCCGGTCGGCTGCGGCCCTCGAGCTGGCTCTACAGCGATGTCCGCCGACGAATCGAGGCTGTATTTCTCCGCAGCGGCGATTACTCGGCACTGGCCGATTACTACGCGCGCCAAGTCGAACAGCGGCCCGACGAAATTGCGCTGCGGCTGCGACATGGCCAGTCGCTTGCCAAAGCCGGCCGCGTGGGTGAGGCGGAAGAGACGCTGCGAAAATGCATTCAACTTGCGCCCGGCGATGTCGATGCGCGATTGGCGCTGATCGACGTGCTGAAGTCAGCTGGCAAAGCGGAGCAAGCAGTCGAGCAATGGGAACAGCTCGTCGAGCAAGATCCTGAGCATCCCGATTACCTGGTTCAGTTAGGGAATAGTTGGCTGGAGACGAGCACAGGCGATCAAGCGGCCCGCCGCGACCGAGCAGCCGCGGCCTGGCAGAAGCTCGCTGCAGCGAAGCGAGACGATGCCGTGGTCACCGCTCAAGTTGCCGACCTGTTGCGAGGCATCGAGCACAACGATGCGGCGATCGAGCTCTACCGGCGAGCGATTGAATTGGCTCCTGAGCAACCGCAGTACCGTGAGTACCTCGGTGAGTTCCTGCACCGGCTGGATCGACATGACGAAGCGGTCGAGGTCTGGGCTGCCATCGTGGAGCCGCCGCGTGACACCCGCGACAACCTGGTGCGTCTGGCCGAAGTGTTCAACACGTTTGACGAACCGCAACGAGGACTGGAGGCGTTCCTGCAGGCGGCCCAACTCGACCTCACGTTTGCCCAGCAACTGCGGTTGGCGGAGTTGCTCTCGCGCGCCCAGCGGTTCGATGAAGCGCTGGCACAATTGGACGAAGCCGAATCGACTGCCGATTCGCCCGAACAGCGCGAGCAGGTGTTTCAGGCGCGGGTAAGCGTCTATGGGAGCAGTGGGACGCTGCAGGACCGCATTGTCCAGGCGCAATCGCAGGCGGCACAAAGTGGGACGGCCGACGATTATCGCCGGCTGGCGCTGATGCTCGACGCTGGCGGCCGTGTGGCCGAGGCGACGACGGCGATCCGCAATGCGATCGAGGCCGACGAGAACGACATTGCGGCGCTGGCGGTGGCGGCGGAGCTGTATCGCAAGGCCTCACGGCTGGGGGAAGCGGTGGAAGTATTCCGGCAACTCGCTCGGCTCGATACTCGCTTCCTGCCAAATTACCTCAAGCGGATTTCAGGACTGCTACTACAGCTCGGGCAGACCGAGGAGGCGTTGGCCACGGCGGCCGAACTGATTGCGGCGCAGCCCGGCAATCCCGACTCCTATCGGTTTTATGCCGACCAGTGTTTTAAGATCGGTCGCGACAACGAGGGGCTGGAAACGCTCCGCCGCGCGCTGCAGGCCGCACCGCGCGATCCCGACACCCGCCAAGCGCTCGCCGCGGCGCTGGCCGGACGGTTCAAAACCGATGAAGCGATCGAACTGTACTGGGGATTGCTGGAGGACGCGACGAGCCTCGACGAAGAGAAACGTTTGGTTGGTCTGCTCGCCCCGATTTATGAACAGCGCGGCGATTTCGATCACCTGCTCAGTCGGCTGGAGCTGCGCGGGCGGGAAGCATCGAATATGCGCACCGCAACGTTGCTCGCCTCGGTGGCTCACAGTGCGGTCCGTGACTTTGGCTCGGCCAGGCAAACGCTTGAGCCGTTGTTGGTCGACAATCCTCGCGATCCTGACCTGCTCACCGAGGTCGTGAACTTGGCTGATGCGGCCTCGGAACCGGAAGTCGCCTTGGGTTACCAGCAGCAACTGGTGGCGCTCGCCGACACGCCGGAGCACCGCAGCCGACTGTTGAAGTTCATGGTCGACAGCGGCCAGATTCAGCAGGCCGAGGCCGCGCTGCAACGTCTGCAGGCGATGGACAATCCGGTGGAGATGGTCGACTTGATCAACCGCACCTATAGCCGCGGCGATACCGAAGCGGCGATTCGCTTTGCCCGCGCGGCCTTGGAACGCCATCCCGATTTGTGGGAAGTACGGATTCGGTTGGCGGTGTATCTGATGGCAGCCGACGAAGTGGAGGAAGCGCTCGCCCAGGCGGCGCAGGTCGAGTCGTTGCAGCTCGACCCGAGCAGCGTGTCCCTGAGCTGGCAAGCGGCCACTGCTCGCCGCACCACGGGCGCGGCGGCGCCGCAACCGTCCGCGTCTTCACGTCTGAACGATGTTCAGCAAGCCCATCGCCTGGCCAGTCTGCTGCGGCTGGGACGCTACAGCTCCAGCCGCTACGGGTATACATCGCAGTCGGGTAATTCGTTTAGCGTGACCACTTTCGGTCAGGCTCAGTACTATGCCCAGGCCTTGCGGTTGGCGGCCGCTGCCAAAGCCGGCACGCTGGACGAGGTTGAGGAGCTGCCCAGCGATCCAGCCCAACTGGCGGCGATTGAGGATCCGGCCCGGCTCTGGGATGGCATTGCGGCCCGAGCGACCAAAGAAGCGTTCAGTCTGCCCGTGTCGTCCCGCAGCAATGCGAACTGGGAGACTCAGCGGCTGCTGGTGCCCGTCTATCTGCGACTGGCGGAACTCGATGCGTCCGAACGCAGCAACCTACTCATGCAAGCGCTGTCGATCCGGCGGCAAATGCGCAACCCACCACCCCAATTGGCTCAGGATGCACTCACGCTCGAGCCGTTATCCGAGCAGCAACTGACGCTGCTTCGGGAGACGTATACAAGCTGGTCCAGCTCTACCGGAATTTCTAATGGCACGCTGGCGGCGATGGTTCATCAGGAACTCGTCGCGGCCGACAAAACCGAGCAAGCCGAGGCCTTTCGAGCAGAGTTTCAGTCGCCCGATGGGCCGGCAGCCACCGCCAACGCACTGTCGTTCTTTGCTGCAAGTCAAGAGCTGGATTCGATTCCGGAGTTGTTCGCGGGCGTGAAACAATCGCTGTCGCACTGGGCGCCGGAGCTCTCTGCCGGTGATCGGGGGAGCCTGCATTCGGCCGCGGTTGCGGTGCTGAGCCTGCAAGATCTCGCTGCAGAATCCAAAATGGCAGCGGTCGATCTGGTGATCGCCCTGCAATCGCTGAGCCAAGGTACCGCAACCCGGCGCAGCACCTCACCGACTACCGGTACGGTGAATGCCTACTACTACGTCGGCAGTCAATACCAGGCGAACGAACTCCCGGTTCCGTTTTCCGGCCGCTTATTACCGGCAAACTTTGTCCAGCAGCTCAATCAACAGATTCGCTTAAGTCAAGACTCGCCGGAGCGACAGCAACTGCTGCGACATTTGGACGAGCCAAGTGCGTGGTTTGCAGCGGATTCACCGTTTGCCGAGGAAGAGCGGAAACTCCGCGCCACGCTCGCCGCGTTTGCGCGCTGGTGGGCCGACGATTTGCCGGGCGCCTTTGACCGAATCACCGCCGCGACCGAGCAATTTCCCGCTGATCATGACCTGTGGATTGAACGGGCGCGGATGGCGGCTGAACTGAAACGGCCTGAAGCGGCGCTGCAAGCGCTTGACGCAGTAGAACCGATGGACCAGGCGACGCTGCGGGTGCGCGAATTGGCGGCGATGAACCTGGCAACCCAGTTGGGGCGGCTGGAGCGGGCGCGGACCGCGGCTCAGCGGCTGTTCGGCATGCGGCTCGATGCATCGACCGAGATGGCGCTGGCT
>CALELC010000664.1 GCA_937904535.1 uncultured Planctomycetaceae bacterium | reverse complement strand
AGCAGGAGCCCACCCGCCAGCGCGCTAGCCGTGTACCAGACGACTTGCAAATCAGGATTGCGCCGTCCGCAGTACAGAAAAATCAGACTGCACGCTAATACTAAGGCGACCTGCAGGGCACTGCTCCACAGCGATGGTCGCGGGGCGGCCGGCGGCGCGAGAGGCACGGTGGTGCTGCGCCGCACCGGCGGCTGCACGAACTCTGCTGGTTGCACGAGTGTCGGCTGCGCTCGTTCGGCTGGGTAGTGGGAGGCGGTCGCTGCCGCATCGCCGAGCTCAGCGGCATTCGCCAGGGACGCAGGCGTCGCAGCTGGGAGCAACGGCGGAGGCGGGCTGAGCGGCGGATGCTGCGCTGCCGCGGTGGTCATTTCCCGCGGCGGCAGAGCTGGCTGAGCCATGGAGCGTTGCTCCGCGGCTGCTGGCGAGCGTTCCAACTGTTGCAGCAGCCGGCTCATGTACTCTTCGAGCGAAAGTTCGTTGAGCTTTTCGCTTTCGGCGGCGGCTTGTGCCTGCTGGAGCTGGAGAATTTGCTGGTTGAGTTGCCGCAGCTTCGCCTGCGCGGCCTGTTCGCTGTCGATGGCATCGCTGCGTTTGGCCAGTGCCTGATCGCGCTGCCGCAGCGCTTCGTCGCGCTGTTGCTGGAGCGTGTCTCGCTGCTGTAACGCCTCGTCGCGCTGTTGCTGCAACGAATTGCGCTGTTGCAGAACTTCGTCGCACTGCTGTTGCAGCGTGTCACGCTGTTGTTGGAGCGTCTCTCGCTGTTGCAAAGCACTGGCGTACTGCTGCTGCAGCGTGTCGCGTTGCTGGAGGATTTCGGCCTGCTGCTGGAGCGCTTCGTGGCGTTGTTGCAGAGCCTGTTGGAGTTGCTGTTGAGCCGTGTCGTGCTGTTGTTGCGTCTGCTCAAGCAGCTGTTGCAGTTGGTTGAGCTGCTCGTGAGCTGTGTCAAGTTGCTGCCGCGCTGCGGCGTGTTCCTGCGCCGCTAGGACGGATTGCTGTTTTGCCGCGGTAGCGTCCAGCAAGGCCGCATCGAGTTGTTGCTGCAGCTGTTCGACTTGCTGGTGTGCCTGGTCTCGCTGCTGCTGGGCTTCGCGGAGGGCTGCCTGGCTGCGGCTCTCGGCCTGCTCGGCGGCCGCGATCATGCGGTGGAATTCGGCTGCCTGCGCGTCGGCGTCGGCCTGTTGAGTTTGAGTGCTCTCGACCAGCGTTTCGATCTGCAGCTGCAGCGCATCGATTTGTTGCTGCAGTTCTGCCACGACGGCGTTGGCTGCTTCCAGTTGCTGGGCTGCCTGTTCGGCTTGCTGCAGCGCTTCGGCGAGCTGCTGCTGAGCGGCGTGCTCCCGTTGCTGGGCAGCTTGTTCACGCTGACGAGCGGTTTCGAGTTCTGGATCCGGGGCGGTCATAAACCGCAGCCGCTGGGCTTGGTCTTGGGCCGGATCGGCTGGGGCGATCGGCAAGCTCAGGGTTTCAAAGACGTAGCTGCCCAAGCGGAACACGTCGCCACGATCGAGCAACGATTCGCTGGTCGCCTGACCGTTGACCTCGATGGTGGTGGAGTAGCTGCGGATCCGCACGCGATCGGCTTCGCGGACAATCACCGCATGGAGCGGCTGTAGGCTGCTGTCGCTCAGCCGCACCGTGCAGCCTTCACCGCTGCCGAACGTGCAGCGTGCCGCGTTGATTCGCAGTCGCCGAGCCGGAGCGCCATCGCGAATCACGCGCAATTCGATCCCACTGCCGCTCAGCGGTGGATCAAACGCGGGTGGTCCGCTGCTGGAGACGAATGGCGAACCCACTGGCATCGCCGAGTGAGCGTCTACATTCGCCGACTCCCGTAGCTCACTGGTTAAGTCATTCATCCTTGCCCTCGGTCGCCTGCAGCTATCTGAAGGGAGTATCGGCTGCAGTGACGGTTGATCGCTGGCTAAATCTGCGGTGTCCGTCAGCTTTTCCCAACTTCGCTCATAGCCGCTTCCGCACCTTGGCCGCTAGACAGGTTTGCCAGACAGCGGCTCAGCGCATGGCGATATACGCTAGCACGCCGAGCAGCAGGACGCTGAGGCTCGCTAGCAGGATGATCATTGTCCGCCGCCGCTGGGAGCGGACGCTGCGTTCTTGGCCGATCCCGGCTTGGCCAAAGAGGATCACCGGTTCGGTCACCGCGGGGGCCTCTGAAGCCGTCGGCGCAGCGGCCGGCTGGGCCTCCGTTCGTTCAGGAGTCGGCAAAGGGATCAGGCCTGGCAGGGCTTCGTGGGCGCTGCGCCACTGGCTCCAGCCCTGTCGCCACACCAGGGTGCTGGGAGTGATGCGATGCTCCTCGATCCAACTGCGCATCACCTCGCCGCTCGCCGGACCATATTGTCCGCCGGCTGGCGGCCGGACGTACCACAGCGCTTCGGCGTCATCCAGTGGCGAGAGAGGGCGGCTGTCGGCGGCCGGCGTGGGCGGTCCTGCCGGCTTCGACTGGAGAGCAGGTTTGGGCTGAGAATGCGAGCGGCCCTTCCCGCGGGCAGGCATAGTGGTCTCCTGAACAATGACTGGCTCAGTGGCCACGGTTGCGGCCGGCAGCGGAGCCGTTTGCGGAGCATCTTCGCGAGGAATCTGAATCCGGCCTTTGCACTTAGGGCAGATGCCCCGCCGTCCAGCCAGTTCGCTCTTGATATTCAGCGGCCGCGCGCAAAGGGGACAGGCAAATCGGATTCCCATATTACTCCGGACAATAGAACCACGCTTAACGATAGCTTTCGTGGCAGCGAGAACAAGCCTGCGAGACCGCTCCGACGGCACGGCCGACGGCGGCAGCGTCCTGTTGGTCTAAGGCTGAGGAGACCGCGGTGCTGGCATCGATCAACTCTTGGCAGAGCAGGCGATAGTCCTCGTCGTCGGCGTCGGTCATGCCGTCCTGCCGCAAAATTTCACCGACCACCGCTAGCAGCTCCGCCGATCGCCGCAACTGGTCACCTTCGGCGGCTACCGCCTCGGCGCTGCGCGAGCCCTGTTTGAGTGGGCCTTCGAGCAACTGGTCGGCGTAGGTCATCAGCGGCACCCGATCGGCAATCGTCAGCCAATCGTTTTCGCTCTCGGCCTGTCGCACCGCGAGGCCACTGCCGTTTACCAAGTCTTCCAGATCCGATTTCCGCAAACGGACTTCATTGTAAACCTGAGCCGAGCCGGATTTGCAATTCGCGGCCGATCGCGCCAACAGGTCGCGCGCGGCCGCCGCGTCGCGTTTCCAACGCACGTCGCCATTGTGCTCGACAATCACCGCAAACAAGGCCGCCAGTGTGGTCAGGTGCAGACGTGCCTGTTTGAAGTCACCGCTTTTGAAGGCCGCGGGAGTGGTGATCGCCGCTTCGAACTCCAGCCGAATGCGTTTGATCTCGTCCTCAAGCGATGCTGGCGAAATCAATGCGGTGAAGCCACTGGTCGCCTCGCCGGGAGCTGCGATGGACGGTGCGGCGGCCGTCGCAGGCGAGCTGGCTGCGGCTTGTGTTCCGTCCGCTGGCGCTAAGGCTGTTCTGCTTGCGTTTCCCACGGCGACGCTCGGACGCTCACCGCGGATCGCTTCTTCCGCCGAACGAAAAAAGAGCCCGCTGAACCGGTCACCAGCGAATGAGGGCGATGGCGCACGCCGCTCGGCCGCAAACGCCACGGCTGCCGATACGACTAACGCGCCCCCGAGGCCCAACCACGCAAACCGAATGATACTGCCAACTGCCATCGGATATTGAAGATGCACGCGTGGAAGGAGATGAGCCTCGGACGAGTGCCGCAGCTAGCTGCGGCGGAGCCCTATTATCCCGTGCAACGGCCCCGCTCGGCAAGCACGGCAGCGTGGCGGCGACCCAGACGCAGACGGCGAGGTCAGCTCGAGGCGCTGCGATCGCGTTCCCAGCGGCGATTGAATCCGCCGTTGACGGCGAGCGTTTGACCCGTGATGAAGCTGCTGGTGCTCGCCGCCAAAAACACGGCTGCCGCAGCGATATCCTCGGCGGTGCCCCAGCGATTCATGAGCGCTTGCCCGCGGGCGCGGGTGTCCCAGTAGCCGCTGACACTTTCGCCCCACGCGGTCCGAATCCAGCCGGGAGCGATGGTGTTGACCCGGACGAGCGGCGCGAACTCCTGGGCGAGTGATTTGCCCAGCGCTTCGACCCCGGCTTTGATCGGACCGAACATCTGGCCGGCATCACCTTCCATCCCTTCGGTAGCCTGGTCCCAGCCGATCAGGATCAGACTCGCCGGTGTCGATGCAATGCCCGCCGCTGCCTGATCAGCGACGACTTTTGCCAATCTTGGGGCCACCAGCCGTGAGACGGTAATCGAGCCGATCAGGTCGACGTCGACTAAGCGGCGGAGCTTTTCCTCAAAGCTCCACTCGCCGGCGTCACCGGTCAGCACATCGGCGCCTGCGGCGTGCACCCACAGCGTCGGCGACTCGATTTGCTGGAACGCCTCGTCCACCAAACGCTGGCACTCGGCTGCTGAGGCGAAGTCTGCCTGCAGGAGTACCGCCTGGCAGCCCAGCTGTTCCAGTTGCTCGGCGGTCCGGTCAGCGGCGGCGGCATGGGCGGCAAAGTGTACGCCGATCTGCGTGGCGCCTTGGGCGGCCAGTGCGATCGCGATCTGCCGACCGATCCCGCCCGATGCCCCGGTGACAACCGCACGCAGGCCCTGTAGCGAGCCCCTGGGAGACGGCGGTTGAGAATCGTGGGACATCGGCGTTCGGAGTGGAAACCCTACACAGGATGAGACGCGACCGGAGGATGGGATTAGAGGTTCGGCGTAGTATAAGGTTCCACGTCGCCTACCATATGGAAGTGGTTGTGGTCGATGTAGATCACCTCAATCACTTCGCGGTCATCCAAGGTGTGAGGAACGGGATAGCCGACAATCGCTCGCTCGCTGCAGTAAATCGTGCACTTGTAGTGAGCGTGGTGCAGCTGAGCCGGGCCGATCAGCGGATAGAACCGCGGCGGATCGACGTAGTCCGCAATCTTTTCCTTGATGATCCGCACGTTGTTGCGTTGCTTCTCATACAGGAACGGCACACCGCCTTGAACCGGACGAGCCTTTTCCAACGCTTGGATCACTTCGTCATCGCTGGGCGGATCCAATGCGACGGCGGGGCCACCGGCAGTCGTTGGTCCCAGAATCGGCACGCGATCATAGCGCTCGTGATTCCAGAACTTCTCTTCCTGGCGATGCTGGTAATAAGGACTTACCGGAATCGGGATACTAAAGATACCAAGACTCGGGCCTTGCTGGATGCCCAAGCAACCGGTACTGGTGGATAGGGTCAGCGCCAGCAAACCGAGGACGGTTGATCTGGGCCAAGTGGCCCCTGCAGTCAATCGCGACATGACATTCTTCTCGGGTCGGTTCAACGGGTTTCCGGTCATGGCATCACTGTTAAGCGAAGCGTGTAGGGGATTTATCGTGTGAATCTGTAGCGATCTTGCGGGTAAGTTTGGTTTTCTCGATAAAACTTCTCTGGCCCCCGCCCTGCCCTCGCTGCTAAGGGCAACTCGCGCTGCGCTGTACCCGCAGTTGCCGCGGCTGAGCTGCGGCCGGCGGCCTTGCGTCCGGGTTGGTAGGCATGCTGATGTTCACACCTCGGCGAGACGGCGCACGCCTGCCCCGCACTCGCTGGCCGGCCCTGCTGCGTTCGTGTTCACGGAACGGCGCTGCAGCACTGGGAGCCGCAGCCGCTGTGCTCCGGAGCGTGCCCAAGCAGCGCTGCACGAAGCGCGCAGGCGGTTGCGAGCGCAGGCTGGCTGTCGAAACGCAAAAACCCGCCAACGCGTCGGTGGACGCCCTGGCGGGTGATGGGTTGAGCAGGCGGTTTTTGAAAGGCCCTAACGCAGACGTTGGGCGGTGCCGAGCGCCTGCGGCCACCGTCTGGTAAGCCGCTGCGGAACCCTCACCCGGCCGCGTGGGCCGGGCGCCAGGGTTCACAGCCACTTACTAGCGGTCGGTGAAATCGAGGTACCACCAGCCATCGTCCCATTCCAGGCTCACTTTCCGCCAGCCGAGTGGGACTTGCGGATAGGGATAGAACGGTCCGATATAGGGGAACGCCGACGGGCTGTACTGCTGGGGATAGGTCACAGCAGCATAGTTCGGATAGGCCGCGTAGCCTGGCCAAGCGTAGTTGGGCAGGTAGGGCTGCTCGTAGCGGGGCCCGGCAGCGACGCCGGCGTACGGTGCAACGGGAACTGGCATCCCGGTGTACTCGCCTTGGACCGGCACACCAACGCCAACTTGGCTGGTCGGAACGCCCTGGTCGGTGCGGTACGGCGTGGGTTGCACGGGGACGGGCGTCCGCGACGAAGCGACCATCGCAGGCGTGCCGCCTTGGACGTGCGGTTGGGGTAACAGTTCGAGTTCGTTGTCCTCCACCGGGCGGACACCGCCTGACTGCATGACCGTGATGTCTTCGGTCACGCCGACGACACCCGGAGTCTGGCGAACCAGGTCCGCGATCAAGCGGCGCTGTTCAGGAGTGCTGGCGCGGCCGCTCAGGGTCACTTGACCGTTGCGGGTGTTGACGTCAACGCCGAAGCCCTTGAGCCGTCCTTGACGCTGGGCTGCCCCAAGCGTCGAGACGATCGCGGCCGTGATTTGAGCGTCGGTTTCGCTGCCCACTTCGGTGGCGGCAGCCATCTGCACTCCGCCGCGCTGATCGGCCGGCAGTTGACCCGCCGCTGCGACCAGCATGCCTTGATTCTGCGATTTCTGCAAAGTCGGGCCGGTCGCGACGAGAGCTTCCTTGAAGGAGAAACTCTCTGGCGACGACGTGACTTCGGCGACAGCTACCTGAGGTCGCACGAGCGCTGCGTCATCCGCAGCGGCTTCGCGAACTTCGATTTCGTCGACGACGCGGCTGATCCCATCGATGCCTTGGGCAGCGGCGAGCACGTTGGCCTTCTGATCCGGACGCTGGACGCTGCCACGCAGCAGCACCACACCCTGATCTACCTTTAAATCGAGCGTAAAGTCCTTCAACGACCCGGCGTCGCGATGGACTTTTAGATTGTTGATGATTTGTTGGGCGATCTCTCGATCACCCCCGCGAGCCTGCAGCGGCCCGCCGACAGCGATCGCCATGATCGCCGCCGAGAAAAAGAAACGTCGCATGGAGAGTCTCCTACAGTGCTCAACCCAAAATCTGCGGTGTGCGGAACGGACACTCAGTCCGCCGGCGCAGCGGTTTGTGGTTATTTCGGTCAAATTGACCCCTGTAGGGTAGGTTTTTTCCGATTTTGGCATTTCTGCCCAAAACACGCCTCCTGCCGCCTAGGAGGATCGCTCCTGAGGTGCCGTAAAACCGGATCGCAGCAATCGGAGACGGTCGTTACTGACCGCGGAAAAACCTTACAAAACCGGCAAAAGCGAGCAGCGTGCCGAGCGCCGGCACGATCGCGATCGCCAGCCGCGGCTGGATCACGCAAGCCCCGAGCGCAACGAGCGCCACGGCGATGATGCCCGGAGGAAACCACATCGCGGGCCGGCGGACCGTCGGCCAAGCGATCCACAGCGTTCCCAGGACCAGCGCAAAGCGAAACAGCCCGATGGACGTGACCGTCCATAGCGAGTTGCTCAGGTGCCAGTGCTGCACACTCCAGTGGATCGCGATCCCGCCTAGGGCGAACAGCACGATGAACACTAAAATCGTGACACGCATCGGGTCCGACGCCGGAGGCGACGAACGGGGCGCAGAGTGGGAGGGTGGAGCCGGCATCAAGAACTGCTGGGCCGCTGAGTGACGCGGCGCTGAGAATCAATCAAGGCCTCGAATGCCGCTAACCCACGGAACGCGTCGAAGTCGGGTTCCACCGCCGCTCGGCGGCGGAGCCGCGGTTGCAACTCCAACGCCCAGGCAAGCTCGTACAGCGCCGCCCGTGGCTGCTGGGCCAAAGCCAAGTAACAGGCCAAATTGTAGTGCAACGCAGCGTCGTGCGGTTCGCTGGCCAGTGCCCGTGAGACCGCTGCGATGGCCAGGTCGAGGTCGCCCAGGCGTTTGTGGCACCACCCCAAGGCGAGCAAGGCGTCGCGCCGCAGCGCCGGATCGTTGCTCGCTTTCTGTAAGGCCAACGTCGCTACATCGTACCGTCCCAGCAGTCGCAGGGCCTGGCCGATGAGCAGTTGCCGAGTGGCCCGGTGCCGACCATGAACCACACTCCGCGCGGCCAAACGCAGCGCCGTGCGCAAGGTCCGGCGGCGCAGGCGGGGAGCTAGTCCGAGCTTGGCCGCCGCACCGGTGGCTAGTTCTAGATAGCCCTGAGCCGCTTGCAGCGCTCGGGGTAAGGGACGCTGCGGAGGCCACGTACCGGCCGCGCCGCTACCCGCCGCTCCTTGCCCCAGTCCATAGGCAAAGGAGATCGCAAACTGTTGTTTCCCGTCCATCTCATCACCTCTACCTCTTCAATCACTGCTGAATCCAACGATTGTACGCCCGTTCGGCTTTGCAGAGAAAGTCTTTTTGTCAATAACCGGAAGCGATTCCTTTTGAGACTCCTATTTTCCGAGATTAGCATGTCTGCTCAAGTTCCTCAGCCGCTCGCTCGGCAGCATTGCAAGCCCTGTGAAGGGGGCGTCGATCCGTTGACCGCCGAGCAGATTCAGCAGCTATTGCCACAGATTCCGCAGTGGCAGGTTGATCCTTCGGGCAACGCCCTTGTGCGCAGTTGGAAGTTCCGCGATTTCGTCTCCGCGGTCGACTTTCTCAACCGCGTTGCGGAGCTCGCCGAAGAACAACAACACCATCCCGACCTGCACTTAACCGGTTACCGGCACGTGCGGATCGAGTTGACAACGCATGCGATCGGCGGGCTGAGCGAGAACGACTTCATCGTCGCCGCGAAGATCGATTCGCTCGCCACTGCCTAGGCCGCAGATTCCTGGCCGCAGGCTGCTCGGGGGCCACGACTGGGGAGGCTCAGCCGAGTGACCGCGGAACCGGGCCGGCGCCGCGGATCGCTTCGCTGGCCCCCGCCTCAAACTTCTTGACGTTCTCACGGAATAGAT
>CALELC010000663.1 GCA_937904535.1 uncultured Planctomycetaceae bacterium | reverse complement strand
TAAATATTGAGCGCAGACCACAGGCTGACGACCTGCCCACTTTGTGGATGATGAAACGTCCGCTCAAATTGCTCAGGCGTCATCCCGGACAACACCTGCAGCCATTTGCGATGCAGGGCGTCGAGCAAAGCCAGCGATGGCTGGATCTCACCCCGGATGCAGTCTGGGAGCTTGGCCCAGTCGCCTTCTTCGTACGCTTTGATGGTCGGTTGGGATTCCGTTAGCGTCCATTTCAACCGCAGATAGCTGTGAGCATGGCTATCTGCCAGATGATGAACAATTTGCCGCACTGACCAATTCTTATATGTCGAATCGAGCTGCTGATCCGTAAGTCCAGCAACGGCGCGGCGTAGAGCGTTGGGGGCATCCTGCAGCGTCCTCATTCGAGACGCCTTAACACCGTCGTTGAAAGGCCCGATATCGGGCAGCGGCCCAGCGGGATAGTCGGGTGGCACGAGTGTCATCATGTTCCTTGGATTCTTTCCAAAGCGAGTCAGGGAACCGGCTCAGCAAACGACCTTGCCGCTCGCTTCCAGCGACGACCGGTCGGAATGCTCATCGGAACGTTTGTTCGCAGAGCGAGAGTCTGCTGCGGTGAGAAAGGTTCGCCGCTGGCTCTCATTTGGTGGCTGGGATTCACCGCCCTAGCATCACTTCACCGAATGCGATTCACTCGGTGGCACCAGAAAATCGGAAGTACGGCTAGGCACAGAATCCACTTGCTGCCGGTGCCAGCAGTACAGCCCGATCGCCGCCATTGCACTCCCGACAAAATTGGCGACGAGGTCCCAGCCGGTGTTCTCATAACCGCCGACATTGGTTTCTGGCAGCACCTGGGTAGCGATGAATTCGACGACCTCATTGGCGGCACCAAACCCCATACCACCGGCAACACAGAGGGTTAGCAGCCCTAGCGTCGGCTTCACGCGCACACCTCGCTGTGCAAACGCGTGCTGCAGTCCTTGCCAACAGGCGAGGGTGACCAAGCCGAATCCATAAGCGTGGACCAGTTGGTCAAACTTTAAGCGATTGGGCACCAGCCAAAGGTTGTAAAGGACATTGCCTTCTCCACCGCTGGGCCAGGATTCTGGAATGGCAACCAAACCGCCTGCCATATGAGCCAAGCCCCACACCGACAGCCCCCACAGCAGTGCGACTGGGAAGCGGATCTTCAAATGGATGGCGGCGACAACGACCAACAGTCCGCAGAGGACAGCGAAATAGAGCAAAAACTCCGTGTTTCCGCGGCGCAGTGACGCCACCAGCGCCACCGCCAGGTACAGCACATTGAAGGCGACCACGATCAGTTCGGCAGGGTCAAGCCGCAGCCTGGAACGCGCGGAGACGTTAGCAGACGAGGTCATCTGATTCCTTATCACAAGGCTCGGCCATCGGCTTCGGCTCGCAGGCGAGCCTTTTCCTCAGCAGTCAGTTCGCTGACATGCCGGTCGCTGAGCGCGGCAGCCAGCGCCCAAAGCAACTCGGTACTGATCTCCGGAAACTTTTGCTTCGCCAGTCGGTAGGCTTGAGCTGGCCCCAGTTCCTCAAGGTCGGAGCGGGAGTGCACACCGATCTCACGCAGCCAGGCGGCGCTGCTCGAGCCGAGGTTCTTCAGGTTTTCGAGCGGCGTCCCGACGGCTTGTTGAGTCGTAGACGACAGCACGTCTGCGAAGAGTGCCTGCAACTGTCGCAGATGACCGCCGGTCGCCGTGTGCGTGATCGCGGCCTGATTGCGATCGGTGGCTTCAACGCGGCGAACACCCCAGCCATGGCCCTTGAGTCGCTTGCGTACCTGCGAGGCGCTGAGGTTCACATACAGCGTGTAGGTCGTCTCGCGCGTCATGGAAGCCAGTCCTCGAGGTGATGGCCGCTTGCCGCTCAGCGTTTCAGAAATCGCTGGTAAGCGGCGACAGCGAGTTGGTCGCAGCGTTCATTTTCGACGTGCCCGGCGTGGCCCTTAACGTGCGAGAAGTGCACGCGATGCGTCTGCAGCAGTTCATCGAGCCGCTTCCAGAGTTCGACATTCTTGATCGGCACCAATTTTCCGCCATCCTTGCGTTTCCACTGATTGCGTTTCCAGCCCTCCATCCACTTGGTGAGCCCTTGCCCGACGTAGGTACTGTCGGCATAGAGGGTCACTTCACAGGGTTCCTTGAGCGTTTCTAATCCGCGGATGACGGCCATCAACTCCATCTGGTTGTTGGTCGTTTCGGCCATCCCATCGGCCTTCTGCAATTCTTTTGCAGTCCGCGGACAGCGGAGAATGAACGCCCAGCCCCCCGGTCCAGGGTTGCCGCTGCATGCGCCATCGGTAAAGAGATCGACCGGTTTCATCGTGCCGTTGTTGTCTGCGTAAGGGAGCTTGTGAGGCGGAAAGCCTAAACCGTTTGGGCCGCCAGCGGCTGCGGTTCCGGCGATCGTCGCACCGCGTCCAGCCGCCAGGGAATCGTCACCCAAAAGGTGCTCCCGTGCCCCAACTCGCTTTCAAACCCGACTTCGCCGCCCAAGAGTTTGGTCAATTCTTTGACAATGGAAAGCCCTAGGCCCGTCCCCGAATACTCGCGTGTCAGCCCCTGATTGTCGAGCACTTTCTTGCTCTGACGGAACTTTTCGAAGATCACCGAGTGATCTTCTTTGGCGATCCCGACGCCGGTGTCGGCTACCGAGAGGATGAAGCAATCGACGTTATGCCGCTTCACGCGGACCGTGATGATGCCGCCCTCAGGTGTGAACTTGATGGCATTGCTGAGCAGATTGGTGAGGATCTGACCGAGCTTGTTTTGATCTTGGTAGACCAACGGCAGCGAATCTTCGGCCTCGACGCTGAGCGCAATGTTCTTATCTTCGGAAAGGCTGCGGACCATGTCGGTCTGGGCGTTGATCAACCGCACCAGGTCGAACTCGACGGGCCGGAGATCCATTTTGCCGGCCTCCATCTTTGCCAAGTCGAGGATGTCGTTGATCATTTCCAGCAGCACATGTCCGCTCTTGCAGATGTTGGCGGCATACCGACGCTGCTTGTCGTCGAGCGATTCGATTCCCTGCAGCACTTCTGAAAAGCCGATGATGCTGTTGAGCGGCGTGCGCAACTCGTGGCTCATGTTGGCCAGGAAGTCGCTCTTGAGCCGGTTGGCTTCATACAGGTGCATGTTCGCCTGGCCAAGCTCTTCGATGCGGCTGTCCAGTTCGCGGTTGACCTTTTCCAGTTCCCCCTGGGTCTCGGTCATGTGACGGAGCATGCGGTTGAAGGCGTCGGCCAGTTCGCGGAACTCGTCCTCCGTTTCGATCACCGCCCGCTGCGCGGTGTCACCACGGGTGATTGCGTCGCTCACATCGCGGAGGTGGTGCAGCGGGCTGATCACCAAGTAACGCACAATTGCGTGCAAGATGAACAGCATCACCGCGATGATCAGCATCGCCATCGCGATCAAAATCGCGCGGATCCAACTCGTGCGTTCATAGGTCAGGCGGTAAGGCATGCTGACCCGAATCACCCGAAACGGGTGCTCGGCCGCCATCGCCACCGGATCATCGCTATCAGCCAGTGCCCCGCCGACCGGTGCGTGACAGACCAAGATACAACTGGGGCGGCCGAAGACGGGCGTGTAGTGGATGTAGCGATCTTTAACGGGGCCGCGTTCGGCGAAGACGATCTCCGTGTCCGGCCCAAACTGGCTCATGCCGGGGTGGTTTTCCAGATCCGCTCCCAGGTCCAAGGGGCGTTCCTGGGGCGGCCGTTCCCGCACGATCCGCTCGGCCAGGCGCTGACGAAAGCGCGCTTCCAAATCGACCAACAGTTGCCGCTCCTGGGCTGATTCAGGCGGCGTCGCCGGCGAGAGCGACTTGAACTCCACCGGATCCGGCAACCCCAGCACGGTGTAGACGTAGTCTTCGTTCAACAGATCCTTGGCCAGCAAATCGAGCACAGCGCGGCCCTGCTCATAGGTTTCCGGCGGCATGACATTGCGAAACATCGCTTTTTCATGCAGTCGCAGAGTGACCTCAAACGAATAGTCGCGGGCGATCTGCCGCGTGCGCGCCATTACCAGTCCGTTGGCGACCAACTGAACGACCCAAAACGCCGCGCACATCAGGACGACGATCACCGAGCCGAAGAAGAACAGACACTTCCGCTCCAGGCTGGTCGACGCAAATAGGCTTTGAACGAAACGGAACATAGCGACACGAGTTGGCGCGGCGAGGTATGGGTCGGCAACTCACAAGGCCAACCGCCCGGAAACCCGGAGCCGATAGTGTAGGGCGATTCGGCATTCGTTCGGAATGCGAATCCGAGCAAGAATCAAGAGGGAAATTGCCCATTTTCTTGCCCACCCCGCTAGCATCAACTAAACTACAGTACCCATCGGCGTGACTTTTGGCGTTAAACGCACCGTCCCGATCCTACCGCTCGCGCAGCGCAAAACTTTTAATAACTATGAAAAGAAACCTCCTTCGACTGTTTCAAGTCGCGATCGTCAGCAGTCTGATCGTTTCATTGGGGACCGGTCCCGCCTCGGCCGGCTGGCTGCTTCATCACCTCCGCTGCCGCGCCATCAGCAGCTATCAAACTCCGCCGAGCTGCGTCCCCGCGCCGGTTTGTGCACCTGTAACGGTTTGCGTCCCCACGCCTGTTTGCCCGCCGGTTTATTATTATGAATCGCCGGCTGCTCCGGTTTCCGGTGACTGCTGCGAAGCCTCCTATCCCAGCGGTTCCAGCCATGACGCCCATCAGTCCCATCGCCACGAGTATGAGCTCGACAGCGAGCCCTCGGCACCTCCGGCTGTCCCGCCGTCGAGCGATTACTCCGAGGATGAAGCCGATATGCCGGTGCCCGAGGTAGCGCCGGAGGTCACCGAAGAGCCTACCGACAGCACTCCGCCCGCTGCTGAATTGGATGTTGAAGACGATGCCGCAGTCGCCCCCCCCGTAGCTCCGGCACCGGCCGAGCAACCGGCTCCCCCGACACCGGCTCCGGTTGAAGAAGGTCTGTTTGAAGAACCCGCGCCCACTCCAGAAACTCAGGAAGTCCCGGCTGCACCGGCCACTCCCGCAGCTCCGGTCGCGCCGGTCGATCCCGCCGCGCCGGCCACCGATGACATTTTCGGCGATCCCTCGCCGGCTCCGGCCCCCGCTACCGAAGCGGAGCCGTTCGACAACCTGTTCGAAGACGCTCCGGCCGAGCCTGCGACCCCGGCACCGGCTGATGACGATCTGTTCGGCGCTCCGGCCGAAGAAGCCCCAGCACCGGCTCCGGCTGGCGACGACTTGTTTGACTTCCCAGCTGACCCCGCCACACCGGCTCCGGCCCCGGCGGACGATGACCTGTTTGGCGCTCCGGTAGAAGAGACGCCGGCACCCGCTGGTGACGATCTGTTTGGCGCTCCTGCCGATCCCGCCGCACCGGCTGACGACGACTTGTTCGGTGCACCGGCTGCAGATACCCCGGCACCCGCTGGCGACGACCTGTTCGATTTCCCCGCTGACCCCGCCACACCGGCTCCGGCCCCAGCGGACGAGGACCTGTTCGGTGTGCCGGCTGAAGACGCTCCGGCCCCAGCGGACGCTCCCGCCGAGGGCGGATTGTTTGACGATCTGTTCGGCGCTCCAGAGGCAGCCGCCGAGCCAGCAGACGCAGATGATCTATTCGCTCCTTCGGCCGACGACGCGACCGAACAACCAGCGACCGAAGCTCCCGCAGCGGACAACTTCGATGACCTGTTCGGCAACCCGTCCACCGACGCGACCGACAACTTCGACGACCTGTTTGGTGCCCGGCCGGCTCAGCCGCAGCAAACGGTTTCCGTGGAGATTCGTCCCAGCGTCGATCCGCTGGCCGCTGCTCAGCAGCGCGTGTGGGTCGACAACACCGGCACCTTCTCGACCGAAGGCCGGCTGATCGAAATCGGCAGCGACTTCATCCGTTTGGTCAAGAGCAACGGTCGGACCTGCACGGTACCGATGAACCGACTCTCGGCCGATGACGCAGCCTACATTCAAAGCGTTAGCGATCAGTTGCCAGCTTCCAAGCTGGCCATGTTGTCCGCTCGCTAGTCAAGTTAAAGTCAAGCGTTGAAGGCCAGACTTCAGCTAACACAAGTTGGAGTTCAGGCTTCAGCCTGCCCAAAACGCTCGAATCTTTCCTCGAGTCCAACCTATCGACATCGGCAGCCGGTCCAAATCTTGGGGCCGGCTGCCGTTTTTCATGGGCCAGCGGTACAGTAGAGCTGCCGCCATGCACCAGTCTGGGATTCTGGCACGCGGCTCGCGTCGATCGGACCACACCGCCAGCAACGTGGGATCCAATGAGCAGCGTAAACCTTCGCCTCGCCAACCATCCGAGATTGCACGGGTGCGGCGGGAGAACTGTGCGTGAGAGTCACGCAGCAGTCCCATCAGCAACGATAGAGGAGGCTGGTCGTGAGCACGATCCGCATGATGCATTACGACCCGCGGTGGCCGCAGGAGTTCGAACAAACCAAATCTGGGGTCTTGCAGTCTTGTCAGGGCGATGTGATCGACGTGCAGCACATCGGCAGCACTGCCATTGCCGGCCTGATCGCCCAGCCGATCATCGATCTGGTGGCTGCCGCCGCCAATCCTATGGCGCTCGCCTCGGCTACCGTTGCGATTCAGGGTTTGTACTTTCGCCAGTTACCTAGCCCTGCTTGGGCCGGTGAAAGCTTATTGTTTGCGAAGCCGCGGCACGGGGAGGCTACCCACCAGCTCCTACTTACGTTGCGGGACAGTCCGGCTTGGCGGCGAGTGCTTGCCGTTCGCGATGCACTGCGACAAGATCGCGACCGCGCGTTTCGATTCGAAGAGTTTAAAGTGCGGCACTGGCAGGCCGGCGAGGGCGAAGCCGACCAGTACGAGCGCGACAAGGCATTGTTCTTTTCGCACTTGGAAGAACAACTCGGTATCGAACTTTAGGCTGGCTCCCGATACTTCCCGGCGGATATTGGCCCGCCAGGTGCCTCACACTCTCGCCGGTTCACCTGGCTCTCACCAACATCCCGAATGGCTCACATTGCTGGAGACATCGTTATCAAACCCCTTGTTTCGACTCCGGATGATTACTTCGACCGTCTGCTGCGTTGGCTCTCGCTCGAATCCGACGCCGAACGGGCTCGGTTGGCCGAGCGTCGCGGGCTGGGAAGCGGCGAGGATGCCGAGCGCACCGGCGAGACGATCGTCGATCTGGTGCTGTGCGATCACCGCATCGGCTTGGCCGGTCGATATCTGCTGTCGTATCGCAAACGCCGGCACGATGCCTTCTTGCCTTGGAACCGCTTGAAGGTCGGCTCGCCGGTGGTCGTCTCCTCGATGGATGAGCTCGACGAGGAAGGGCTACCCGGTGTCGTCAGCCGCCGCACTCCGCAGCAGATCGAGGTGGCGCTGGAGTTGTGGCCGGCGGGTGATCGGTTTCGCATCGATCTTTCACCGGACGAGACAACACGCCGGCGCCAACGAGCGGCGATTCAGCAGGCGCGGCAACTGCGCGGAGCCCCGCTGCGGCTGCGCGAAAAATTGCTCGGTCTAGAAGAGCCGCGGTTCGGGACGTTGCCATCGCTCGAGTTCTTTGGAAATCTCAACTCACCGCAAGCTGACGCTGTCCGGTTTGCGATGTCAGCCAAAGATTTCGCGATCATCCACGGTCCTCCGGGAACCGGGAAAACGACCACTCTGGCGGAAGTGATCTATCAGGCGGTCAAGTCCGGTGAGCGTGTGCTGGCTTGCGCTCCGAGCAACACGGCGGTCGATAATTTGCTGGAACGCTTGATCGCCACCACTCCAGGCGTCGTGCGCGTCGGCCATCCGGCTCGAGTGTTCGAGTCGCTCCGCGAGCACACGCTCGATGAGCAAGTCGCATCGCACCCCAGTTCGAAGATCGCCTCGGACCTGATGCGTCAGGCGGAATCGCTCGTCCGCCAGGCCGCTAAGCCGAGTCGCTCCGCGGATGGTCGCCGCCGTGCCGGGCAGTTGCGGGGCGAAGCCAGGAGCCTGCAAAACCAAGCCCGCTCGCTCGAACGGCAGGCGATTCGCTACGTGCTCGATTCGGCGAACGTGATCTGCACCACGACGACGATCGACGATGAGTTGCTCGGCGACCGCGAGTTTGATCTGGTGGTGATCGACGAGGCCGGCCAGTGCACCGAAGCGAGCATGTGGCAAGCGGTGCTCCGGGCCGGTCGTGTGGTGCTGGCCGGTGACCATTTCCAGTTGCCACCGACCGTGCTTTCGGATGTGGCCACCCGTGAAGGGATGCGCGAGAGCCTGATGCAGCGGTTGGTCGACCGCTTTGGTGAGGACGTCTATCGCCGACTGACCGTGCAGTACCGCATGCACGAATCGATCATGAACTTTTCGTCACGGGAGTTTTATGACGGCTCACTGGTTGCCGACACCTCGGTTCGCCATCACCGGTTATGCGATTTGCCGGGTGTCGCCACGCTCGACTGCACCACCACGCCTGCAATGTTCATCGACACCGCCGGAGCCGAATACGACGAAGAGTTGGAGCCGGATGGGCTGAGCAAACGCAACCCGAAAGAAGCTGCGGTGGTGGTCTCGCTCGTTGAAAAGTTGACCGAGGCAGGCTTAACTGGGGAGCAGATCGCGATCATCGCTCCCTATGCCGCACAGGTTAGGCTGCTGCGTTCACAACTCAGTCAGCCGGGCATTGAAGTTGACACCGTCGACGGCTTCCAAGGCCGCGAGAAAGAAGCGGTGATCGTCACGCTGGTCCGCAGCAATGACCGCCGCGACATCGGCTTTTTGGCCGATACACGCCGCACCAATGTCGCCCTGACGCGTGCCCGTCGCTGTCTGATCGTGATCGGCGACAGCGGCACACTCGCCACCGACCCGTTCTACGTCGACATGCTGGAATACTTCGAGTCGATCGGCGGTTACCGTACGGTCTGGGATGAGAGCGTGTGGCAGGTCGCGCTGTAGGCGGTGCTCTCAGGCCTCACGCCAAGCATAGAAGGGCCATGACCCCGGCCCGACCGCACCGGGTGGTTGTT
>CALELC010000662.1 GCA_937904535.1 uncultured Planctomycetaceae bacterium | reverse complement strand
CCTCGACGACCGCACCGGCGACGCCTCCGGCCTCCAGTCCCGGTCCGGTGCCGCCGCTGCCGCAACCACCGGGCACGGCCGCTACACCATCCAGCGCGCCGCTACCGGTCGTGGAAGAGCTCGACGTTGACGATGCTTCGGTGACCCCGGCGGAGCCGACTGATGCTGCCTCCGCAACCGCTTCTCCGCCGTTCGCGGCGGTTCCGCCACCGGCATTGGCTGACGTCACACCGCCGCTTGCGGATGTCGCCGCGCCAGCCGGCATCGACCCGATCATGATCACCAGTGAGGAGTCCCTGCTGCTGATCCGCGATCCGGATTCAGATACTTGGGTGCTGGGCAAGAACGGCGAAATCGTGCAGCCGGGCAGTGAACTGATTTGTCCGCCGCTGTTTCGCGATCGTCTGTCGATCCATGGCGAGGCCGAAGTAACGATGATTGGACCGGCGCGGGCTGTCCTGCTGCCGGCGGCCGATAAGACCGCGGAGTTGGTGCTGATTTACGGGCGATTCCTCGTCGCTGGCGTCGGCGAGGAACAGCGTCAAATCAGTGTCCGCTTTGTCGATACCACCAGCACGCTGACCCTGCCCGCAGCCGGCAACGTCGCCGCGATGGAGGTGCGGGCGCTACGGCCACCGGGGATGAATCCCGAAGACGAATCGGCGACACAGCGATTCCTGCAGGTTTGGGCCGCTGAGGGAATGCCGCAGTGGCGGTCGGGCAATCGTCCAGAAGTGACCTTGGAAACCGGCCAATTACTCACACTGGGAAGCGGCAACCAAGTTTCGCTCACCGATGCCCGTTCCACGCCCACCTGGGTAGCCGAACCGGTCGAAGCCGTTGGCTCCATCGAATCGTCCGCTCGCAAGGGGTTGCTGGAACAGGTCCGTAGCAACGAGGCAATTGAACTGTCGTTGCGTGAGGCTATGGACTTCCGCCGAGCTGAAGTTGGGGCTATCGCAGCGCAAACGCTGCTGCTCCTGGGGCGGCACGACGTTTATTTTGGCGGCGAAGGGGTGTTCAATCAGGTTCGTCAGCGGACCTATTGGCCCGAGCACTTCAACGCGATGCTCGATGCCATCAATCGCGGTCCAGAAACTGCCGCCGCTGTCCGCGCCTCGATTGGACAGATGGATGCCGCTCAGGCGGTTGAGATCTATCGCTTGCTGTGGTTGCAATCCGACAGCCAACTAGCTGCTGGAGGTGACGCAGCGCTGGTGCAGGCACTGGACAGTTCTAACATGACGATCCGCGTGTTGGCGGCGGAAAACCTCCGGCACATCACCGGTACGACCTTGCTGTATAAGCCGGAGGTTGAAATGCCGTCGCGGCGGGCTAGCGATATCAAGAAGTGGGAAACCCGACTGCGGCGTGGTGAAATCCGCTGGACGTCGCCAACCGAAGAAGAACCGGAGCCGGCTGACGAGGACTCGCTCTAGGGGCTGCCTCACTCGCCGCGGTTTGGACCGTAGAACTTGGTGATATCGATCCCCATCCGGTTTTCCTGCTCGATCAACTGGAGGCGTTGCTCCAGTCGTTCGATCTTGCGCAGCATCTGCGGAATGATCTCGCGGGTGTGATCGACTGGGGCGACGCGCGGCACGGCGGGGTAACCGAGGTGCCGCTGCAGGGCCCCGAAGAGGTACAGCGGATCGCGACGCCGACTGGCAAAAGCGATCCGGCCCTCGTGCGGACCAAAGATAAATGGGCCGCGCTGCTCAACGGATTCGCCCGCCGCGAGCAATTTCTGTTTGTAATCCTCGCTGTGCAAAAACAGAAAGTCGGCGAAATCAACGAGGCCAATCTCGCGCCGCAGACGCAAGATCCAACCTTTCCAGGTGTCGTTGTAGGCTGGGTCGGCGGCGATCGCGGTCAGGCCGGGATCGTATCGCAGACGATTCCGGCAGATGGTCTCGAACTGAAAAAAGAACAATCCCTCGCACGAACCTTCGTCGGCGCGATATTGGGCTTCGGCTTGCAGGATTTTCAGCGCCACCCGCATATCAAACTTGCCTTCTTCTCGCTCCGCTTCCGCAACCAGATAAGTCTGGAAGGGAGTGAAATAGTGGCTCAGCCTAGCCATCGCCGGAGCCATCACCCCCAGATGCTTGAGCTCGGTTAGCAAAAAATCGATTGCCATCGGTAAACGGGTGCTGGCAGCAATCTCAAATTGCACCTGAGCGAGCAATTCTTGGATTGGCACCTCGAGCACAATTCGGTTTTCGAGCAAACCGTAGAAATAGGCCTGTTCGACGTATTCCGAGCGGTCCAGGGGGTGGTGGGCCGTGGTTGCCATCGTCGGAGAAGCTTTCAGAAGTGGTGAGAAACGTTCAAAAATTGTTCAACCGACTTACAACGGCTTGTAAGAATGGGAAAAGGGTCAGTGCCTGGCAGCCGCTGGGAAAATTCCGTAAATCGTTGTAAGTCATTTGTTGGCTAAGGATTAGGTTGCGGTGTTCGCGGTTCGAGAACCTTTCGGCACAGCTCGTGCATCTATCCAGTAACGTTCTCGCCAGCTGCCAAAGCCAGATGGTGAGGGCCAGGAAGGAAACAGAAACCCATCTTATCAGTGCCACACCGGCGAAATGGAGATTGCCATGCTCGTTCTCACTCGCAAACTCGACGAATCGATTCAAATCGGCGACGACATCAAGATCACGATCCTGCGGGTCAAGGGAAATACGGTCCGAATCGGAATCGAAGCGCCGCGGGAAGTACGCGTGGTGCGTGACGAACTCGACCGCGAAGAAGCCCCTACCGCCTTGGCCCAGGCAACCGTCAGCGCGCCGGAACCAGCGACCAGCACGGTTCGCAGCGAAGTGAAAGAGTCGCTCGCCCGCTGCGGTGGGTTGGAACTCATCGGCAGCGAAAGCCGACTGGTTTGCCAAGCCGACGAAAATGACGCGGTGGTGACCACGATCGTCGATTCGCCGGAACCGAGCTCCTCAAGACTGTTTGTCGGCAAAGTTCGCGTGAGCACTGCAAAAAACCGGATCAGCGAGCATGAGCAACGCGATCAAGCGGCACCGCTGCGTGCGTTCCTCCGCACCGGAGCGAAACTGCAGATCGCAGGCTGAGCCGGTATGGCCGCCGCCCACCGAACCGTGGGCGGCGGAGCAAGAGCATCCTGATCGACAGCACTTCGAGATTTGCGGCCATCGCGCAGGGAATGCGCTCGATGACCGTTCTGTCTGCCGAGTGATGGAAACTCCATCAGGCTATTGAATCTCTGCGGCGAGTTTGCCGTCAGCGATGACCCAACTTCTCAAGACCCCATTTTGTCCGCCTGAAAGCACATGCGTCCCATCAGGAGTGACTGTCAGTGAGAACAAGAAATCGCCAGCGGCGTTGAACGACCGAATCGCCGATCCGTTTTCCGCATTGTGCAGTCGGACATTTCCATCGGCTCCGGCCGTGAGCAATTCCGAAGAATCTTTGACGAACCGCAGCGCAGTGGCTTCCTTAGGCATGCCTCCAATGGTCCGCTTCTGCTCACCGGTTTCCGTGTTCCATACCTTGACGCTCTGATCGGCGCCGGCCGAGGCGAGCGTAACCGCATCGTGATGCCACGCAAGTGCCAACACATGATGGGTGTGCCCTTCAAGTGAGCGGATCACTCGCCCGTCGGTCACATCGAGAAGCCGAATCACCTTATCGGCCGCCGAGGATGCCAGCAGTCGCCCGTCGGGTGAAAATTTTACACTCAGCACGGTGTCGCTATGAACGTTCTCGAACTCGCGTAACAAACGGCCGCTGTCCATGGCAAAAATCTGCAGTTGCCCCGCACGGCTTGCCGGTCCACTACCGATGGCGATCAGGGGGCGAGTGGGATGGAAATCAATCGCCGTAACCCGGTCACTGATCGGCGAGTCTTTCAGAGAACCGATCGTCTGCTGCAAGGTCCATTGTGGGCGGAGTTGCCAGCCGTGAGCACGGTGCGAAGATCCCAGAGCGATCAGATTGCTGTCGTCGACGAAGTACAAGTACCGCTCATCGGTGGCAAATGCTTGTCCGGCCGGATCGTCGAGGACAATGCTGGCGGTCGTTTCCTCGCCGCTGTAGACGCGAACGGTTCCATCGCGGTGTGCTGACGCGATTGCCTTGCCCTGTGGTGCGAAAACGATCGCGGCGACGGGCGAATGAGCGGGGAACCGTTGTTGGTATTGCTGCAGCGCCGTCCCGAGCGCCTTGCTTCGCCCAGTTTCCCGCGTGGTGCGGCCTTCGTGTTCAGCGATCGACTGGGCTAGTCGCTGGCGAGCCTCTTGCAGCCCCTCGAGAGTGGATTGCAACTTGGCTAGCTCGGCGTCGCCTTTGGTCTTTGCCTCTTGGGCTGCGGTGACCGCTTTCTTTTGTGCTTCGAGCCCTTCAGTTAGCTTGGCAGCCTCTGCCTTGGCCGCTTCGAGCTGAGCGTTCAAGTCAGCCAACACGGCTTCAGGGCTTTTCGCGGGCTCGGCTTCAGCCTTGCTCGGAGCGGGTTCTGCTGGTTCGCTGTCCCCTTCAGCCACGGCAACTGCTTCGGCACCGCCGTCAGCTCCCTCCGCGGCGACGGATTCGGTTGCGGCGGGCTCCGTTGCTGCCGCGTCAGCTGCAGCTGGTTCGGCTGCAGTTGCCGCAGCCGCTGCAGCAGCAACTGCTTCGTTGTGCTGGGCGATTTGCTTTTCAAGATCGGCGGCCCGCTGTTGGACAGCTGCAATCATCGCTTCGCTCGCCGCGAGTGCGGCGGTCGCTTCCTCGACCTTCTTCGTCTGTTCAGCGACGGCTTGGGTCGACTGGTCGCGAGCCTCTTTCGCTTTGCCGATCGCTTCATCCTCGCTGGCCAACCGCTTTTGCAGTTCGTCGTGCTGCGTCTTCAGGCGTTCGAGCTGACTTTGTTGGCGTTTGATGTTCCGCTCGATTTGCTCCGCTTGTCGCAGTTGCCGCGGATCACCATTGAGGCTACGAGCCAGTTCACCCGATTGAGCGTTCCAGACTTGCACTTGGCCATCGCGGCCGGCGACCAGCAGCTGTTGTCCCGCAGGATCAGCGGCCAGAAGCTCGGCCGGAGATGAGAGTTGCAGCGTTTTGCTGACTGCACCGCTAGCCGCGTCGAGCAACAGCACGGTGCCAGCTTCGGTGGCCACCGCCAAACGTGGCGATTCGCCAGCGAGCCAAGTCAGACTGAGAGCGTCTTGCACGGATTGCAATGCTTCGTTCGCCTGTGGCTCG
>CALELC010000661.1 GCA_937904535.1 uncultured Planctomycetaceae bacterium | reverse complement strand
GTCTCGGCCGCTCGAGTCGACAGGGCTGGCGATTGATCCGCAGAATGATCTGGCAACCGGACTGCGTCAGCGGCCCGCCATGCGTCTATTGGCCATTGCCGTGGTATCAATGTTGTTTTTGTATTTGCACATGGAGTTTTCTTACAGCTTCGGATTTCTTTACGCGCCGCTGCGGTTGCCGATGCTCACGGTTGTATGGTTGGCGATGTGTGGCTTGTTGTTGCATGAGTACCTGCGGACCCGATCGCAACTGCATTTGACGCTGCTGTCAGCGTTTGCAGCAGGACTGCTATTGAAGCTGTTCCTGTTTGACGTGCCGAGTTGGACACTGACAGCTGATTTCCGTTACGGGGGGAATTACTCGGTTCGTGACGCAGCACTGCGGTTGCTCGACTTTGGGATGGTCGTCGGATTCTTTGCTGTCGCGGCGGCGCTCGTGATCGGACGTGTGAATCACCGCCAGGCGTCACTGATATTTGGGTTTACGGCACTAGCGCTGCTGTTTGTCTATACATCGCTGGAAACCAATACTATTTTGTCGGCGTATGTGCCGGGCCTGCGAGCTGGAGGGATTTCGATTCTGTGGTCGCTGTTTGCGATCGGTCTGTTGCTGACGGGCATCGGCTGGAACGAGAAAGTGTTACGATACCTGGGACTGATGCTATTTACGCTCGTGGCGTTCAAAGTCTTTTTTGTCGATTTGGCAACGCTGGACGCGTTCTACCGGATCGTTGCGTTTATCGTATTGGGTGTGCTGTTGCTGTGCGGATCATTCCTATATCTCAGGTATCGAGAATCATTCGTCGTGACAGCGCCACCCAATGGCGGAGTGCAGTGATGGATTCTTGCAGGCCATGTCTCGGGAGCGCTGTCGCATTTTTCGTTGCAATCCTTTGGGCCATGACAGCCACGGCAGAGGACACGCCGCAACTGGCTCGCAAGACGATCGAACTGCCAGAGCTGACCGCTGAGGAACTGGTTGCGGTTGCCCTGGATTCCGATGTCTATGAAGTCGCCAACGAGGACTACTCTGACCTCCGGTTGCATGACAGCAACGGTGCGACTGTCCCTTTTCTATTGCGAACCGCGGTCGAAACCCGTCCTCAGAGCAGGCGGCAGTTTCGTGATACGCGTCTCCGGTCGGCGCAGCCTTTGGATGGCAACGGTCTTGAAATCATCGTCGATCTCCCCGGCACATCACCGTTGCCGCAGGGAATTCAATTGCACACGCCGCTGAAGGATTTTCAGCATCGGGTGCGCGTGTTTGCTTCCACTGATGGCGGACCGTGGCGTCCGCTCAGTGAAGACGGTTTGATCTTTGACTACTCGCAATTCATTGATGTACGCAATGACAGTGTCCCGTTCGCGACTCCCCTGAACGCTGATGATCGGCAATTAAGAATTGTCATCGACGAAGTCACTGCCGAGCAGCAATCGAGGTTATTGGAGCTGACACGCGAGTTGGTCGGCGACGAGGAGACATCTCGATCGATCCACGTCGCGATCGAGCGTCGGCCGCTCCGAATCGAGAAGGTCCAATTGTGGCATGAGGTTGAGCGGTTGCTGGTCGTGCAGAGCGATCGCCTTGATTATCCGCTGGCCGGAATGTCGATCGAGCGGAAAGAACAACAGGGGCAGACGATCGTAACTGTTGAAAGTCGGCGGGAACCGCTCACACAGTTAACCTTGGTCACGCCGTCGCGGAACTTCAGTCGTCAGGTCCGCGTCGAGGCACTTCAGGTCCAAGGTGTGCGATCGCAGTGGCAGCCGATCGGCTCCGGCGTGATTTCCAATCTGCAGTTCAAAGCCCTGCAGAGGCAACAACTCGCGGTCACTTTTCCCGAGAGTCGGCATCACCAGTACCGCTTGATCATCGAGGACCGCGACAGCCCACCGCTGGAAATTACGCAGGTCCGGGCCGCGGGAAGCGTGAAAGAGGTGGTGTTCTTCGCCTCGCCGGAGCAGCACTTGACGTTGACCTTTGGGCGGGATGGCAGCTCACGGCAACCGGTGAGCTACGACACTGCGGCGATCACGGCCGCTCTTGCCGAAGATTATCAACCGCAACCGGCGAAGCTGTCATCGGCCATGGAGAGGCTGGCGGCAGGTGATTCGCCACTCGACCTACCTTCGCTGCTGAATCGACCGGCCGTGTTTGTCGGCATCATAGCACTGCTGGTTGCGGTACTGGGCTGGTGCCTCTATCAGGCCGGGCGGCGGATGGATGCCGATTCTCATCACCACCCGTAAGCAGTTTTTCGACGGGCTGACTATGCCGATTAAAGCATCCTTGGCAGGTGTCTTGGCACTGAATTGACTTAAGTGCTGAATATCGGAAGAACGGAGATCGCTTTCGGCTCCGTTAGAGAGCACAGGTTCTCATGCCGAAGGCATGGAAAGCCATTAGCCCTGGGGCGCGCAGCGCACCCGGAGGGAAGGTGCCGGAGAAGCGATTGTCGACCCCGCAGAGGTCGTAGCAACTGCTGGATGTTGGCGCCTGGTCTTACGCACGCATTGCAGTCTGCA
>CALELC010000660.1 GCA_937904535.1 uncultured Planctomycetaceae bacterium | reverse complement strand
AGGGGCAGGTGTTGTGGCAGCGTGAGCGACTGGCAGATAACTCATCGACCACGCTCGCCAAATGGATTGCTCCGGCTGGCGTTGACTTTGACAGCGACGGCAGCAGCGAGGTGGTGGTTGTGGAACCGGTGCCTGCGATGGCTGCCGATCAACCGCTACAGACCCAGATCACGGTGCTCAGGGGCCGCGATGGCTACAAATTGTGGTCCTACGAGAGCGATAGTCCTTATGGCCTGCTGCGATCGATCACCGGCAAGGAAATGGAATCCTCGCGTCCGGTACCGCTGCGTGGTCCCGATGGGCAGCAGCGGCTGGCGGTCTTTCTCCCAGGACCGTCAAGCAAGCTCGTTGTCTTTGGTGCCGACGGCATGCTCACCCAGCGGGCACTGAGGCCGGCAGCGGGCTCCGCAGGACTTTGGCCATGCGATAGCAACGGCGATGGTGTGGATGAACTGGCAGTGATTGACCGATCGCAGTTGCAGGTCGTTTTGGCAGAACGGCCTGACGAGATTGTGTGGCAACACGATTTCAATGCGGTTGGCATTCAGAGTGTTGCTGTCACGTCTGCTCGGGCTGCAGCGCCGCAAGCGATCGTTGTGGCCAGCAATGCGACCGACAATCGCGTGCTGGCACTGAATGTTCGCGACGGACAGATATTATGGAGTTGCCCTGGACCGGTGCATCGCGATCCCAGTGATGGGACCTACATGGTTCCTACCACTGTGGCTGTACTCGGCGGACAGGCTGGTGAGAATCCTCGTGTGCTGTATGCACTGGAGTCCCTAGCGATTTGTCGTCAGGCGGTGTCAGGCAGCCCTGCGAAACTCGCACGCGGAGGGCTGCGGGGGCCGCAAACGGAGCCTCAGGGCCTGAGTGTGACTTCCTTTGCATCTCGCGGCGTGATGGCGGTACCGGCTGTCACCGCGGTGACGCAGCCCGATGAACGCTGGTTACGCGACCTGCCCTGGCGTTTTCGGCGCGAAGCCTGGGGAGAAGCGACAGTGAACTTCCTCTGGTTTCTCGGTTTTTCGCTGGTGTTTTGGGGCCTGCCGGCAGCTTGGCTCGCGCGCCTGATTCGCCGCCGTGGCTACAGTCTGCGTTTGCTGCTGGCCCTGCCGGTGGTCGTTGCAATATTCGTTTTGACGATGACGGGCGAGTTGTCGAGTCAGCCACTCCGAACCGCAATGGAGCGGATTCTTGTGGGAGCCATGATGGTGCCGCTGCTCGTCGCTACAGGACTGATAGGCCGGCTTTTGAGGCAGCGGCGTTGGACACAGCTGAGCGTGTGGTTCTTGGTAAGCGTCGTGTGCTCTGTTGTCTTAGCAATCGGCTTCTACCAAGTGGCAACGCCGCTGGTGGCTGGCGAACAATACGACTGGACCGGCTGGCCGGCGATCTGGCTGCCCGGTGTCTACTACACCTCTTGTCTCGCGTCGGTGGTTTGGGTTTTGAATTCGCTGCGGCAATGGATCTGGCGGCACAGCAAACCGTTAAATTCGGGGTATTTCGCGGCGGGCTCTCAGCCGTCGTAGGCCGCTGGCCGGAAGTGAAGCGGGCGGCGGTCAGGACGTAGAGTTGCTTTCGTAGCCAAGCCTATTCCATGGTTGTCCCCTCGTCGGCTGCAGGAAACGCTGCGAGAATGACGCCCCCTGATGATGCCCATCAGCGGGGATTCTTTTCACAGTGCCTGGGAGCCGTCATGACGTATGCTGAAACGATTCTACCGGAGTTTGATCAAGAAATCGCCAACACTCGCAAAGTGCTGGCATGTGTGCCGGATGACAACATCGATTGGCGGCCGCATCCCAAACTCAACACGATTCGCTGGAACGCGAATCACCTGGTGGAAATCGTGGGCTGGGTGGAAGGGACACTGACAGAAACCAGTTGGAATGTTGCTCCGCCGGAAGGGCCAGCTTATGAATCTCCCAGCCTGGGAACGCGCGCTGAATTGTTGGAACTCTTTGATCGCAACGTCGCGAGCGCACGGAAAGCGATCGAGCAAGTTGCCGATGATGAACTGGCGACGCCCTGGTCGCTGCTCTTTGGAGAGCGGCTGATCTTCACCATGCCGCGGTCAGAGGTGATACGCACCTTTATCCTCAATCATTTGATCCATCACCGCGCGATCTTGTGCATGGATCTCCGAATGGTCGGCGTTGCTGTGCCTGGAATGTACGGACCCTCGGGTGATGAGAGCGGACTGTAGTCTGCCCCGAGTTTAGGCTTCGCTGTTGAGGGTACTGAGCAAGGTCTCGATTGCTCCGGCGTCGACCGGCTTGACCAGATGGAAATCAAAACCGGCCTCGCGAGTTCGCCGCCGGTCTTCGTCTTGTCCCCAGCCGGTCAACGCGACCAGTTTGAATTGGTTGCCTTCGGGCAGGGCGCGAAGTCGCTTGGCGGTCTCATAGCCATCCATGCCTGGCATCCCAATATCTAAGAAAATGACCGACGGCCCAAAGACCGGAACCTGCTCGATCCCACGCGGCCCGCTGGGCGCGGTTGCCACGTCGTGCCCATAGGCCGAGAGCAGCATCCGGAGCATGTCCAGGCCGTCCGCGTTGTCATCGATCAGCAGGATGCGCTTCGAATCGAACGGTCGCGAACGAGATTGTTCGGGAACGGAGAGTGGGAGTTCGCCAGCCGCAACGGGCACCCGGACCACGAACTCGGCGCCCTGGCCTTCACCCTCGCTGATAACTTCAACGTTGCCGCCGTGCAGTTCCACCAGGCGTTTGACGAGCGTTAGCCCGATGCCCAAACCTCCCTGCGATCGCTTCAGATGCCGG
Source organism: uncultured Planctomycetaceae bacterium (assembly GCA_937904535.1). Classification (GTDB taxonomy): domain Bacteria; phylum Planctomycetota; class Planctomycetia; order Pirellulales; family Pirellulaceae; genus UBA6163. The sequence continues at coordinate 5,984 of CALELC010000660.1, read as the reverse complement.
TTGATCTGCGTGAACATCGTGAACACATCGGCCAGCATCTCGGCCGGAATGCCCAGGCCGGTATCACGCACACGGATGCTGGCGAAAAGCCCTTCGCGCTCCAGGGTCAAGGAAATACGACCGCCTTCGGGAGTGTATTTCGCTGCATTATTGAGCAAGTTGGAAACGACTTGAGTCAACCGCACCATGTCGCCATTGACGATCAGCGGCTGGTCGGGAAGAGAGATCTCGAGTTGGTGCTTGCCCTGGCCCAGGATCGGACGGCTCGTCTCCAGCGCGTTGCGAACCGCGTCGGCAAGGTCCATCGGTTCCTGTTGCAGTCGAATCTTGCCGCTCGTGATCCGGCTGACCTCCAGCAGGTCATCGACCAGGCGGACCACATGATTGACCTGCCGTTCGACGATCTCATAAACGCCGGCGGCGTCGTCCGGGGCGATGCCGCCGTAACGCAGCAGTTGCACCGAAGACAGAATCGGGGCCAACGGATTGCGCAGCTCATGCGCCAGGGTGGCCAAGAACTCATCTTTGCGGCGGTCGGTTTCCTGCAACGCGCTGGCGTATTGCCGAGTCGCCTCCAGCAGCCGCTGGTTTTCATCAACCATCACCGCCAGTTCGTCGCGTTGCCGAGCGACCTCCTGCCGCTCGCGGTACAGGTCAAAGAAGACTCCAGCTTTGCTCCGCAGGATATCCGGCTCGATCGGCTTATTGAGAAAGTCGACGGCGCCGGCTTCGTAACCACGAAAGCGTCGCTGTTGGTCATTGCTGCCGGCGGTCAAGAAGATGATCGGGACGCGCCGCGTGCGTTCCGAACCCCGCATCAATTCTGCTAGCTCAAAGCCGTCCATTTCCGGCATCTGCACGTCGATCAGCGCTAACGCCACCTCGTGCTGGAGCAGCAATTCCAACGCTTCGCGGCCGGAGTGAGCCGAGAGCAGCTCCAGGCCCTCGCGGCGCAGCAGCGTTCGCAGCGCAACCAGATTTTGTTCGCGGTCGTCGACCAGCAGGAAGTGCACCGGCGGAGGTTTCGGGCCAATCATTTGCTGCTACCCAGGTCTCGCAGGTAAGTGGCTATCTGCTCCAGTGACATCGGTTGTGCTTCAGGGCAAGCGGCGATGGCGGCCTGCGGCATGGTCGCCGCATAAGCGCTGCTGGGGTCCTGTACAATGGCACGTCCGCCTGCGTCGATAATGCTCCTTAAACCATGAGCGCCATCTTGGTTGGCCCCGGTGAGGACAACTCCCACCAGGCGATCGCCAAATGCTTGGGCAGCTGATTCGAACAACACATCGATGGACGGCCGAGAAAAGTTAACCGGTTCATCCACCGATAACGCCAACCAACCGTCTGCTTCCACGAGCAGATGATAATCCGGAGGCGCGAAATACACCACGCCATCCTCGAGCGGGAGCTTGTCCTCGGCCTCGCGAATGTCCAGTGCACATTGCCTGCGGAACAGTTCCACCAACATGCTGTCGCGATCCTCGCGGATATGCACTACCACCAGAATCGGATACGGAAATTGAGCTGGAAGGGCAGGGAGGATCGCCGCTAAGGCATCGACTGCGCCCGCGGAGGCGCCGATTGCGATCACTCGAGCAGGCTGGTCCAGTGGTTCGCTCATAGTTCTCCCCGCAACTGATAAATCCGTTCGCCCGGGACGAACTCCTTAAACGAGTCAGCGTGCTGCGAAAATCGTAAGTTTTCTTTGGAGCCAAGGCCCAGGAACCCTTGTCGCGATAATGAATCGCGAAACAAGCCAATCGCGCGGTCCTGCAGGTCCTTATTAAAATAAATCAAAACGTTGCGGCAGGAGATCAGTTGTACTTCGGCAAATACTGAATCGGACACGAGGCTATGGTCCGAAAAAACGATCCTCCGCCGCAGGCTGCGGTCAAATACTGCGGCACCGTAGGCCGCTGAGTAATAATCAGACAACGACGACTTGCCGCCGGACAATTGATGGTTCTTGGTGAACTGCGCAATCCGGTCCATCGCATAACGCCCGGTTTCAGCTCGACGAAGTGCGTCGGGGTTGATGTCCGTGCCATAAAAAAGCGTTCGGCTTTCCAGGCCTTCTTCACGAAATAAGATTGCCAGAGAGTAAATCTCTTCGCCATCGCTACAGCCGGCTACCCATACCTTGAGCGAGGGATAGGTTCGCAGGTGTGGGACCACTTCTTCACGAATCGCTCGGAAGTACGATGGGTCGCGAAACAGATCGCTCACCTGGACCGTGAGGTACGACAGCAGGATCGGCAGCACGCTGGGGTCATGCAGCACTCGATCTTGCAATTGCGAGAAGGTGCGGCAATCGAAACGATCCTTGGCCAATGTCAGCCGCCGCTGCAGCGAGGCTAAGGAATAGCCGCGAAAGTCGTAGTGGTATCTACGAAAGATCGCTTCGAGCAGCAGTTGCAACTCCAACAGTTCAGTCTTGTCCGGCACCATCGGCTCCTATTGGCGAATCCAGACGCGGACCAAGGATAGCAGCTTGTCGACATCGAGCGGCTTCGCCATGTAATCGTTTGCGCCAGCAGCAAAACAGTTTTCCTGATCGTCCTTCATGGCTTTGGCGGTCAGGATGATGATCGGCAACTTGGCAAACGTCTGCCGGCGACGGATTTCGCGGGTCGCGGTCAGCCCATCCATTTCGGGCATCATCACGTCCATCAAGACCAAATCGATCTTCTTCGCGGGATCCTGCAACGAGGCGTCGAGCGCGTGCAGTGCCTCGCGACCGTTGCGCGCGATTTGAATGACCGCGCCGCGCGGTTCCAAAATGCTGGTAAGCGCGAAGACATTCCGCACATCGTCTTCGACAATCAGAATCCGGCGGCCTTCCAGCGCCGCTTCGCGACTGCGAGCCTGTTGGATCATCCGCTGGTGCTCAGGCGGCAGTTCTGCCACGACCTGATGCAAAAACAACGTGACCTCATCCAGCAGGCGTTCGTGCGACTTCACACCCTTGATGATGATCGACTTGGAATAGCGACGAAGCTTGTGTTCCTCGTCGGCGGATAAGTCGCGACCGGTGTATACGATCACTGGTGGAAAACTATAAGCATCTTCTTGACTGAGGGTTTCTAATAGTGAGAAACCGGAGGCGTCGGGTAATGATAGATCCAATACCATGCAGTCAAAGGTCGACGACTTGAGCTGTTCGAGGCATGCCGCGGCGCTATCAGCGCCCACGGTTTCAACGGCCTGAGTTTGCAGCAGCTTACGCAGGCTATCTAGTTGGACAGGATCGTCCTCGACCACCAGTACCCGCCGCATGCGCTGAGCAAACCGAGTGTCGAGCCCCTGAAGCGTTTCGACAAGTTTTTCGCGGGTCACTGGTTTAAGCATGTAACCGACCGCGCCGATCGACAGAGCGGTTTCGGTGTAATCACTGCCCGACACCACATGTACCGGGATATGTCGGGTACGTGAGTCTTGCTTGAGCCGATCCAGCACCGCGAGTCCAGACTGATCGGGTAGGCCGATGTCTAAGACAATCGCGCTCGGTGAGTACTGGGCTGCAAGCACCAGGGCTTCTTCGCCCGATGTAGCGATCAAGCACTGGAAGTTCAGTTCATGAGCAAGTTCATAAAGGATTCCCGCAAAGGCTTCATCGTCTTCGACGACCAACATGGTGCGCCGATTCCCGGTGAGCTTTTCGCGGTCGTCCTTCGGACGCCGGTGGCTCGGAGCCGCTGGCGGCGATGACGTCGGCTGCGAAGATGCCGGCGCCTTGGCCGGTGATGACGCGGGCGGATGGGCCGTTGCCGACCGGGAGGACGACCAGGAGCGGTCACTTGCAGGTTGTGTCGCCGGGGCAAAGTTCGGCGAGTGCGGATCTGTTTCCCCAACCGCCTGATACACCGCTGGGATGGTGACGGTGAAGGTACTGCCTTCTCCTGGTTGGCTGACCAGTTGCAATTCGCCGCCCAGCAAGCGAGTCAGCTCGCGCGAGATCGACAGCCCCAGGCCGGTGCCGCTGTACTTGCGGCTGGCCGCACTATCGAGTTGGCGGAACGCTTCAAACACAATTTGCTGCTGTTCTTCCGGAATCCCGATCCCTGTGTCGCGGACTTCGAAACAGATCCGACTGCCAGGGGCGACGCGGACATTCAGGGCGACTTCGCCTTGTTCGGTGAACTTGATGGCGTTGGAGAGCAGATTCTTGAGAACCTGTTCCAGTCGCTGACGATCGGTCTCAATCGCCTCAGCACAGTTATCCGCTAAGGAAACGTTGAACTCGAGTCCCTTTTGCTCGGCCAGCGGACGCACCGTGTTGCCCAGGTCGGCGAGCATTTGCGACAGCCATACGGTCTCGGGCCGCATCTCCATCCTGCCGGCCTCGATCTTGGACAGGTCAAGGATGTCGTTGATCAATCCCAGCAAATCTTTGCCGGCTGAGAGAATCGTCTGTGCCGAGACGACTTGGTCTTCGGTCAGATTGCCTTGAGGGTTATCAGCCAGCAGGCGGGCTAGGATCAATGACGAGTTCAGTGGTGTGCGCAGCTCGTGCGACATATTGGCCAAGAAGTCCGACTTGTAGCGGCTGGCTCGTTCCAGTTCGTCCGCTTTGGCCTTGATTGCGCGCTGTGCATGGGCGAGTTCATCGCGCTGCGCTTCGAGCAGTTGAGTCTGCTCCTCGAGCTGCAAGTTGGTTTGTTCCAGATCGAGCTGCTGTTGTTCCAGTCGGCTTTGAGATTCCTGCAGGGCGCGACTCTGAACTTCGAGCTCTTCGTTCGAGACTCGCAGTTCTTCGCTTTGAACCTGCAGTTCTTCGGCCTGTCGCTGCGTTTCTTCGAGCAGGTTTTGCAGGTTCAGACGGTAGCGAACCGAACGCACGGCGACGCCGACCGCTTCGGAAATGGTCTCCAGAAACTCTTGAGACCCGCCGCCAGCTTGGTGAATAAAGGCGAGTTCCAAGACGGCATTGACTTGATCGTCGACTTTCATCGGTGCGACCACAAGGCATTTCGGCGATGCCGTGCCGAGTGACGAGGTGACATGCAGATAGTCGTCTGGCAGGTCCCGCACGACGACTGTCCGGCCATCTTTGGCGACTTGGCCGAGCAGTCCGTCGCCGAGGGTAAAGTTTTCAGCGATCGGAGCGTTGGCTGGCACGGCAAAGGTCGCGATTCGGCGAAACCGATCATCCTCGCCGATGAACATGGTTCCGGCATGAGCGCCGAGAAAATCGGCCAAGTAGCTGAGTACCGCTTCACCAAATTGCTCCGGCGGCTTTTCGCCGCCCATCACCGTACTCAGCCCAGACCGTCCGCCTTGCAACCACTGTTGGTACCAGACGGTGCGGCGATTGTTGATAAAGAACCAGCCGACGATCGCCACGCCCCAGATGGTGATGACACCAAAGCCGCGATTGATTTTAGCTACCGTTTGCAGCACGCCTGGCGCATCGGTCATGAAGGTGAAGACCATCAAGATCGTCGACACCGTGGCAATAATGAGCGGGACCTCGGCCCGCCATAGTCCCAGTGATAAAGCCACCGGAATCAAGTAAATCACCCACACCGCCACCCCCAAAGGCGTGTACCAGTCAGCGACGACGACCGCCAACATCGATAACACGATTCCCGTGTAGATAAACGGGCTCCAGCGGTTATCGCCATACTCGTCGGCACCCCGCCGACGCTGCACACCCGAGGGTCGATGGGTCGGTGACTCTGCGAGTTCCATAAGTCCGCTGGCAGTGGGAAGGAGGCTGGAGAGGCTGACACGCAAGCAGTGCCTGACGCAGGCAAGATCCTGAGTAGCCGTCGCGAACCTGGCAGGCAAGTTCTCTGCTTAAGCTCGGGCAAATTGTGGCGCACACCGTGCCCACCGACAACCATGCGGTGCCTGTTTCAGGGGGATGGGTGTCCCTCAGGTGCCGGGTTGAGGCTGATGTCGCTGATGAGCCAGTTGAGAATTGCATCGACCAGCCGGTTTTCGCTCGCATCGTCGAAACGGACGAACATCGGAAACGAGTT
>CALELC010000659.1 GCA_937904535.1 uncultured Planctomycetaceae bacterium | reverse complement strand
TCGTGACGACATGCAGCGGGTCGCGGAACGGCTGACCGCTTCCCGCCTGGATGCCGTTACGACCGGTTTGCAAGACGACATTTTGGCGGCGCTCGAAGAAATGATCGCGGCGTTGCAGAAAGCCCAACGCGATCTCGAACAGCAGCGTCAGCAAGAGCAGCAGCCGGGCCAGCAACAACCTGGACAGCAGCCAGGCGAACAACCGCTCGTTGAGCAGATCGCCGAATTGCGGTTAATCCGCACGATGGAGACACGAATCATGGCGACGACCGAGCGGTACGCACGGATGGTCGAGGAATCAGCGGATGTTGGCGATGTGTTGCCGCTGATTCGCGATCTGGCCGAGCGGCAGAGTAATCTTTACCGGGTGACGCGTGATATCGTGCAAAAACGGAATCAGTAGGCAGATTGCAGGAGCGGCGGCCTGAGCTCGATGTTGGGGGCCAGCGCAGTCACCATGCGGACCGATTATCGCCTGCGCATTTGCTGGGCAAAGCGGCTGCGACTTGCAGGTTTCCCAGAAAAACAGGGTGGTTGCGTCACCGGCCCCGAGTTTCCCGAAGTGTTCTCCGACAAAGAATTTACAACTCACGCACTGAACCTCCTCGGGGGCCATGCCACTTGGTGTCCCAGCGGCGCGCCGTTTGCCGTTCGTGTGCGTCTCGATCGAAACGTCCTTTTTCAAGAGTGGATCGTATGAAAGACCGTCGCTTCCGTAGCTGCGCTGGGCCGCACCGCTGGTTGTTGCGACTGGTCGTCGCAGGGCTCGCCATTGCACTGATCCAAGGCGGCAGCCTTCAGGCGGCGGACGCTCTTGAGAAACCGGCATCGTGGCAGGTGCCGACAGGCGAGCAGATGATCGAACAACTGCGCGAGGCCCTGACTCAGACGCGACAAACGGATGAACAGATCGACCAGACGCTGGAAGCGTTTCAGTCTTATCTCGCGGCTGGCGACGCACTGAATGCAATCGTGCAAGCGACTGCGGAGGTGCTTCCGGCTGTGGAGCGGCTGCGCGAATTGACGCTGGAGAACCCAAGTCTAGCTGCGACCTGGTTTGCGTCAGCCGATCCACTGGCGGCAGGGTTCGATCAACTGCCTCCGTTGGTTGCCGCTTCGTCGCGAACTTGGCTCGCACGGGAACTCGTCATCCAGCGACACTATGACGAAGCGCTACCGGTGTTTGCTGATGTCGATCCGAACGACTGCATCGATCCGGCCGCAGTGTTGTTTTATCGCGGTGTCTGTCGGCATTCGTTGCTGATCAAGAAGGAAGCATTGGATGACTTGCGACGGCTGCTGGAAAACGAAGCCGCCGCGCCGGTGCGGTTTGTGCGCACTGCACAACTGATGGTGGCCGACCTAAAACCGCTCAAAGAAGACTCGCTCGACGAAATTTCGCGGTTGATGACCGACGTCACGCGCCGGCTCGATTTGGGCCGCGCGAACACCGAGGTGCAGCAGCGCGAGCAGACAATCATCGACAAGCTGACCAAGCTGATCGATCAGCTCGAAGAACAGCAGCAACAACAGCAGCAGCAACAGCAACAACAGCAGCAGGCTGCCGGTAGCCCTGGGCAAAGCGGTGGACAGGGCGCTCCGATGGATGACAGCCGCGTCGCTGGCGCCAGTGGCCAGGGCGACGTGGACAGCAAGAATATCGGCGACCGTGCGGGTTGGGGAAATCTGCCACCGGCCGAGCGCGAGGAGGCCTTGCAACAGATCAGCCGCGATCTGCCGACGCACTATCGAGAAGCGATTGAGGCCTATTTCCGCAAACTCGCCACCGGCGAATAAGACGCTCTCGCAGAGGGTTCGCCGGCGATGCAGTTTTCTCTCCGCTCGCTGCTGATCGCGACGTTCTTGCTCGCGGTGCTGCTGGGAGGCTGGTTCGGCTATCGGCGGGCGACGATGGCGCGGTTGGCTTGGTTGCCCTTGGGATCGCTTGAAGCGGAAGCATTGTTTCCGGCCGAGTCGGTGCAGGCGACATCTGATGGTCTTTTCGAGTTCACCTATCACATTCGACGCGGCCATCTCGATGGGATAAAGGCTCCTCCGGGATTCTCGGGGTTGCTTGCACTGCATAAAAAGTCGCAGACCGTTTATGTAGGTGTTCTCGAATCACTTGCCTCACCAGAACTGAGTAAGCGATGGCCAGAGCGACCTTCGTACACTGGAGGCGGGCCGACGGTTACCTTGATCACCGACGAGAAATCGGCGGCCGAAGAGATTCTGCAAATATTCCGCGACGCCGATGTACTTATGCCAGGTCAAATGACCATTCGTGGGCGAATTGTTGATCGCAAGGGCCGCCCGTTGGCTGGTGCCATCGTCGATCTGATGGGCCCCTTCGTGTTCATCAATCATTTTCGAACGCGCAGTGATGGCACGTTTACGCTGACGCTCGAGGATAGTGGGCAGGCACCGCCGCCGGGCAGCGGCTATTTCCTGCGGATCCGGGCAGCCGAGGAAACTGCCGAGCGGCATGTTCGCTGGAATACGCCGAAATTTGCGCTCGATCCTGCCAATCCAGAGCGAGTTGCCCTGGTTACGGTTCCACGCTAATGGAACTCCTGAGGTGCGGCATCTCCCGACCACCTGATCCGATGGCAGAACAAGCCTGCCAACCTCTTAGGAACCTGGTTATGAGCTTGAGCCAGTCGAAAGCAAGTACTGCCTGCGTCGCTAACCGCCATTGAGCTCAGCCAATTGATCGTTGAGGGTCAGTGTGTCGTAGATGTAGCCGATGCCGAGCAGCCCACCGGTGAGTAGCCACAGCACTCCGGTTAGAACTTTGCCCATGTAGAAGCGATGGGCGCCGAAGATCCCCAAGAAAATGTGCAGCAACCAGGCGATGCCGTAGTCATAGGGACCGGGCGGATACCGGCGATCAGCGGATTCGGCCATCGCCGGAATCAGCACAATGTCGATCAGCCAGCCGACCAGCAGCAGGCCACCGGTAAAAAACCACAGGATCCCAGTCAGCGGTCGACCAAAATAAAAGCGATGGGCACCCGTAAAACCGATCACCCACAGCACATAGCCGACCACGATCGAATGTGTATTCCAGCCAGGTTCGGTGGTTCGAAAGGTTGCTGACAAAGGCGTGATATCCCCAAGCGTAAGAGAGAAATGGTGGAAAGAACCCGCTCCAATGAACCGGTTCCGGCAGGTTGAGATAACTGTGTCCGACCAAAAGTAGGTTGATGGAGCGGTAAGATTCGGTAGGTTCATTCAATACTTGGGTTGCTGGGCAACGAGCGCTTGCCCGGCAAAACAGTACACCAGGATTCCCAGTTGGTAAGTACTGACCAATCCCTGATGGATTCGATCCATCAGCAGGTCGACGGAGATCGCGACGAACAGCAGCGTAAAGACGACGGCGACCGCTGCAGCGGTAAACGTTGCCCAAGGGACGCTGGTGCGGAATACCACCGAAATCGGGATGGTCAGAAAAACGCCGAATAGGAACGGCAACGCACCGACAATGAGGTTTCCGCCGTGCTGGATCATCAAGATCAACCCCACCGCAGCGCCGCCTACAATCGCTCCCGCAATCAGTTGTGAAGCCCAGATCTCTTTCCGCGAGAGCAGGTAGCGTCCGAAGGGATGAAATCGCAATAGCGTGTTGAACAGCGGCTGCATGATCCAACTCATCATCACGAACAACAGGTAGGCCAAGGTGATCGGCAGGACGTAGGGGCGCAGCCAGGTGTGCGATTCGGCGACTTCGTTGAGAATCCTTGCACCGAAGAACAGCCCCAACATCAACGTCCACTGCATCCCGCTGCTCATCCGGCTGATCTGGGCCATCAGATTGTCAAACGTCCGAAACACGATGTTCGAACTGTTTAGGGCGGTGATCATCCCGTACCGGGCGAACTCACTCGATGGATCCAACCGCAGTGCTTCACGAAAGGAAACCTGGGCTTCGCGGTACTGCCCGGCGCGCAGCTTCGCCCACCCCAGTCCCGCATGGGCGTCAGAGGAATCAGGATCGTTGCGTACCGCTCGATCCGCCTCGCCGACGGCATCGACGACTCGTCCTAGCCGCTCCAACGACATCACTCTTGCCGATGCGCAGGTGGAATCTTCGGCGTTGAGGCTGAGGCCCGTTTCCGCCGCCTCTAGCGCTTCGCGCCACTGCTGCATCTTGATATGCACATGCGCCTGGAAACCATATAACCGGGCATCGAGAGGCTCGAGAGCGATCGCTTGCCTGATCGAGTCGATCGCTTGTTTGTTCTGATTGCGAGCCTCTTGGACAGCCGCCAGTGCATAGTACGAGAACGGCTCATCGGGCGCTAAATGCACGCCTCGTTCGGCTGCCAACGCTGCCGCAGCTAGCTGGTCGCGATCACGCTTAAGCGAGAAGGCCAATAAAGAATGCACAATCCCAGAATCTGGATCTTGTGATAGCGCCTGGCGCAACACGTCTTCAGCCAACTCATAACGCTGTTGTTCTAAGAGCAGGCGAGCGCGATCGATGAGCTGGTTGCTGTTCATTATAGTTTTAGGTACTGCAAGATGTCGTCATAGATGCCGCCTTGGTTGGCATACAAAGCATGATTTCGCGCCGTAGCAAACCATTCGCGAGTGGTGGAGTGGACTTGCTTGAGTGCTGCGAGCAAGTCCTTCGTTGTAAGTGGGGTCGGCTTGCCGGTGCGCACCGCTTCATGCAATTTGGCTTCGATTGCCGTATCGACAATCGCTTTTAAATCAGCACCGGAGAAATCGGAGGTCTTGGAAGCAAGCTTCGGGAGATCGATGTCAAGGGTTGGCTTGCCTTGCAATAGGATACGCAAGATTTCAACGCGCGCGGCTTGATCCGGCGGTGGCACAAACAACACGCGATCAAACCGCCCTGGCCGGCGAAAGGCGCTGTCGACGTGCCAGGGAGCATTGGTGGCCCCCAAAATCAACACGCCTTCGTTGCTGCTTTGCACGCCATCCATCTCGGCCAGAAATTGATTGACAAGGTGCCGTCCAGCGCTCTGTCGCATGTCGCTGCGACTTGCTCCGAGTGCATCAACTTCATCAAAAAACAACACGCATGGCCGATTACGACGCGCTTGCTGGAACCACTGGCCGAGATTCCGCTCACTGTTGCCGACCCACATGTCGAGTACATCGTTGATGCCGATTGACAGGAAGCGGGCATCGACTTCGCCGGCAGTGGCGCGTGCCAGGTACGTCTTGCCGCAGCCGGGTGGACCATACATCAAGATGCCACCGCCCGCTTGTTTGCCATAAGCCGCAAACATTTCGGCATGGGTAATCGGGAAGATGATTTTGACGCGAATCTGCTCTTTGACCGCGTCCATGCCGCCGACATCTTCGAACTTGATTTGTGGTCGTTCCAGCTTGCGTTCATCGATCGCGGGTTCGTCGTGGTCATGTGCTTGCCGCAAGCGACCATCGATGATTTCATCGCCATCATCAATCGCATCATCGCCACGCCAAAAATCATCATCCTCTGGCGTGGTTGTGCGGATGCCAAGCAGGCTGGCGAACTCCGCATCGGCTAAGGATTCATCATGTTCAACGGCTTGCTTATACTCCTGCACCGCGCGACGCACGTCACCGTTGCGATACAGCAGTTTGGCATGCAGCACCAGGGCTGGAGGATAGGGCCGCTGAGGATTGGAGAGCGTCTCCACAATCGCCATGGCATGGGAGTTCTTGCCCTGGCGGTAAAACACCTCGGCGAGCAACAACTTCCGCTGCGGCGAGTCGCCAGCGGATGCTAAAGATTCCTTCAAAAACTGTTCTGCTTCGTCATAACGCGTCAATTGCAGCAGGCTGCGCACGTAGTGTTCGACCAACGCCATGTTATCAGGTGCTAGTCGTACCGCATCGCGGAGCATTGCTAACGTCTGCTCGATCTCACTCATCGTTGCACACGGTCCTCGCTGCCGAAGGGGAATTGCAAGAGTAGCTGGCAATCTCTTGTCGCTGGCCACCGACGGCTGTTTCAATGGTGGCGTCACCTGGGGCAGGTTAAGCCACGGGGCACCCGCCGACTACTTCGGTGCTTGTAAGATTCCTCGATTTGCAGGGATTTTACCCCAAGGGAAGATGGGCTGCAGAGGTGGCCGAAGTTGCGCTGGGGTCGTGGAGCGAGCTCGGCGAAGGCGTTATCATGGCCAACCCATCGTTGCTGTGGCCGAGCAGTTACCCTTGCTGGCGATCGCTGCAGCGATGCCTGCCGCTGTCCCCCGCCTCGTTCACTTCGATGGTCCTGCTCATGAATACTCGGCATTGCTACCTGCGGTGGATTCCGTTGGTCTTACTTCCGGGGCTGCTAGTGCTCAGCGCAGATGCGCGAGCGGCGGATGAAGATTTTCTGCAGCCTGCCAAGTACATCGGCCCGCCGCAGGCTGAGCATGCCGTTGATGCACGGGCCTTCCAAGGGATCCCGAGCTTGGCCAATTCGCCTCAGGGCCGCTTGTGGGCGACGTGGTACGCAGGCAAGACGCCCGGCGAAGACCACAACAACTATGTCGTGCTGAGCACCAGCAGCGACGATGGCAAATCCTGGCAGGAAGTCTTGGTCGTGGATCCCGACGGCGATGGCCCCGTGCGAGCGTTTGATCCCGAGCTGTGGGTCGCGCCCGATGGCAAGCTGCGGTGGTTCTGGGCGCAGGCCCGTCAGCACGACGCAACGCTCGGTGGAGTCTGGTATGTGGAAATTGCGGATCCAGAATCCGCCGAACCGAGCCCCAGCCGGCCGATTCGTGCGACCGATGGTGTGATGATGTGCAAGCCAATCGTGCTCAGCAGCGGTGAGTGGGTGTTGCCGGCGTCCACCTGGCGCAAAACCGACGAGAGTGCCAAAATGGTCGTCTCGACGGATGCAGGGCAGAACTGGGCGATTCGCGGTGCCGCCAATGTGCCGCCCGAAAATCGGGTGTTCGATGAACACCTGTTTGTCGAGCGACGCGACGGTTCGCTGTGGATGCTCGTCCGCACGAACTATGGAATCGGCGAAAGTATCTCACGCGATCGCGGGAAAACCTGGCCCGAGGTTTCACGGACACCACTGGCGCATCCGAGTGCCCGGTTCTTTATCAGCCGGTTGCAATCGGGCAATTTATTGCTGGTCAAGCACGGCGAGCTCGACCGCGCGGCGGGACGCTCGCACTTGACGGCGTTCCTCTCGACGGACGATGGTCAAAGCTGGAGCGGTGGCCTGTTGCTCGACGAACGCAGCGGTGTCTCGTATCCCGACGGTCAACAGTCCGCCGACGGCACGATTCGCATCATCTATGACTACAGCCGTACCGGCGAGCGTCACATTTTGATGGCGAGTTTCACGGAAGCCGACGTTGTCGCTGGCCGGCCGGTGTCGCCTGCAGCGCGATTGCGGCAACTGGTAAGTGACGCATCAGGTGGCGAAGCGAAGCCGTAAGCTCTGAAACGGGATGTCATGATTCTTCGTCGCAAACTCGCCGTTCCGCCCTCTCGTCCGCCGCAAGTGCGCTGGTTAAGCAGGTCGTGGATCGGCAACTCGTTTGTCAGCGTTGCGCTCGGTCTGCTGCTGTTTGCACTCGGCTGTTCGGCCGAACGCGAGTTTCCCAATCAGCCGATTTCGTTGATTTGTCCCTGGTCTGCCGGCGGTGGCACCGACCGGGTGGCGCGGCAAGTGGCTGCGCAGTTGGAATCGGAATTGGGGGTGCCGGTCAACGTGATCAACGCGATCGGTGGCAGCGGTGTCACCGGGCATACCCGCGGTGCGGTCGCTCGAGCCGACGGTTACACGCTGACGATGATCACCGTCGAGCTGAGCATGTTGCACTGGCGGGGGCTGACAAGCGTCACGCATGAAGATTTCGCGCCGCTGCAGCTGCTCAATCGCGATCCGGCCGCCCTATTTGTCCGCAAAGACAGCGTTTTTCAATCGCTCGACGATCTGCAGGCGGCGATCGACTCGGCAGCCGCCAGCGGTAAGAAACTCAAGGCGAGTGGCACGGCGTACGGAGGGATCTGGCACATCGCAACTGCGGGCTGGCTCGACCGTCGCGGACTGGCTCCGGATGCGGTGAACTGGGTGTCGATCAACGGAGCCGGACCGTCGATTCAGGAGCTGTTGGCCGGAGGAATTGACTTCCTGTGCTGCTCATTGCCGGAGGCCGACGCAGTGCTCGACGCTCAAGTGCGTTGCCTCGGGGTGATGTCCGACGAACGGATCAGCGGCTTTGAAGACGTACCGACCTTTCAGGAGCAAGCTCACGACTGGAGCATTGCGGGCTGGCGGGGGATTGCGGCGCCGCGGGAGACGCCGCCGGAACGACTGCAGGTGCTGGGCGATGCGTTGGCACGGGTGACGGCGACCGAGTCGTTTCGCGACTTCATGGCCGCCGCTGGATTTGACATTTCGCTGGAAGCTCCCGCGGAGTTTGCGCAGACGCTCCAGCGTCAGGACCGCTTGTTCGGAGACATCTTGACCAGCGAGGCGCTCCGCGGGGTCAGCGGCGAACACTTCGGGCCGCTGATGTTTCCGACAATCGTCGCCATCGGCTTGGTGGTGGTGCTGGTGGTTGTGAGTATCGAACTTTGGCGCGAGCAGGCGGTAATGATTGGCGAGACTTCGCCAGCCGGTGCGGTGGAAGCCGCTGCTGGTGATGGAGCGGAACCGGCGGGCTCCGCGGGGGCGCAAAACCGCTTTGGCTATCCTGTCGCCGTGGCCGTGGCGGTGATTTTTTATATCGTTGCGTCCGAGCCGCTGGGGTTTGTCACCACTGCGATGGTGATGCTCGCCGGTCTGCTGTGCGCTTTTCGTGTTCGCCTTCCGGTCGCTCTCAGCGTGGCAGTGCTGACCGCGCTGGTGACCTATCAAGTCTTTGGTCTGTTGCTGCGGGTTCCTTTGCCGCGCGGTTTTTTGGAGTGGTGAGTTGAGCGAAACGGTGCTCCCAGCGGCGCAGCAGATTTTTCTCGACCCGATGATTTGGGGCGTGGTGATCGTCGCGGCGTTCTACGGCGTGTTTCTGGGCGCGATGCCGGGACTGACGGCGACGATGGGCGTGGCGTTGTTCGTGCCGATGACGTTTTGGCTCGAACCGCTGCCGGCGCTAGCGGCGATTGTCACGATGGTCGCATGCGCGATTTTCGCTGGCGACATTCCCACGACCTTGATGCGGATTCCGGGCACACCGGCATCGGCTGCCTATGCTGATGACGCGTACCTGCTGGCGCAGCGCGGTGAAGCCCCCACGGCACTGGGGATCATGTTGTGGTTCAGCGTCACCGGTGGCTTGTTTGGAGCACTGGTACTCATGCTGCTAGGCAATCAGTTGGCGCGATGCGCCAGTTGGTTCAGCGTTGCCGAGTATTTTTGGCTGTACCTGATGGGGATCAGTTGCGCTGTGATCGTCGGCGGTTCGTCGGTAGCGCGGTCGTTGCTTGGCTTGTTGATCGGGCTGTTGTTCTCAACCGTGGGACTGAGCGCCGTGCACGGCCAAGCCAGGTTCGTATTCGGCCAACCGGAACTGTTTCAGGGGATTAGCTTTATTCCGGCGATGATTGGGCTGTTCGGCCTGTCCGAGGTACTGCGTGGATCACTGGGGCTAGATCGCTCGTTGACGGCTCCTACCGCGGCGGTGCAAGCGCGCTCGCTGCTCGGTCCGGCGCTCAGCTTGTTTCCGACGCGAATTCTGGCGTGGATGCGTTCGAGCACGCTGGGCGCCTTGATTGGAATCCTGCCAGGTGCGGGAGCCGATATCGCATCTTGGGTTTCGGCTGCCGTTTCGAAACGACGCAGCCGTACACCGGAGCAGTATGGCAAAGGTTCAACGGAATGCCTCGCCGATGCATCGGCCGCCAACTCAGCATCCTTGGCGGGAGCTTGGATTCCTGCGTTGGTGTTTGGCATTCCCGGTGATTCGGTGACGGCGATCGTCATCGGCGTGTTGTATATGAAAAACCTGAAACCGGGGCCGGAGATCTTTGAGACGCAAGGAGTGCTGGTTTTTAGCTTGTATCTGATCTTTATCCTGGCGAACCTGGTGTTGTTGCCCGTTGGCATGCTGGCAATTCGAACCGGTGGCCTGATCATGCGGATCCCTCGCCGCGTGTTGCTACCCGTGATCGTGCTGCTGTGCATTGTCGGGGCCTATGCGGTCGGTGGCAGTCTGTTCGATGTCTGGTTGATGTTCGGATTTGGGCTGTTGGGACTCGCTTGTGAGCGGTGGAAGATTTCGATCGGTGCTCTGGTGCTGGGCATGATTCTCGGCGGACCGCTTGAAGAGCGTTTTGTACAAACGTTGGCGGGCGGCGATGGTTCACTGTGGGCGTTCGTCGATCGCCCGGTGGCGGCTGGCCTGGCGCTGGTTTGTCTGTTGGTTTGGCTGAGTGTTGCCGTCTCTGCTCACCGGAGCAGCCGCCTGCTGGCAGCGGGTGACAGCGAAGTCTAAGTTCGGCGGTCCTCTGCCGAGCACATCGTGTATTGCTTCGCTACCCGTCCATCGCATCACTCACTCGGCGAGCGGCAGCTCAAGGGACTGCACCAAGCTCACTCCGCTTGGAGCGCGAGCCACGGGCAATCAGTGATGAGCGAACCATGGAAGCGAGGAAGCCCGACGTCACGAACATGCTGTTGCGATGGCCGTCGACCGTCGCTAGATCCGCTACAGTAGACGGGCCATTTTCATCTGTCCGTCACCTCTCCAAGGCTGTTCTGCTGATGATCCACCACCGTCTGACTTTGCCGCAATGTCTTGTGCGCTTCATCTGCTGGTGTGCTGTCGCTGGGGTATTCACAGGGGCTACCCCAGAATCGACCGTAGTCGCAGCCGATGTCCGCGAGTTTGGGGCCGTCGGCGATGGTGAAGCTGACGACACGGAGTCGATCGAGCGTGCGATCGCTGAAAACACGGATGGTCAAATTGAGTTTCCTCGCGGTGACTTCCGCATCACCCGCACGATCGAAATCGATCTGGAGAAGTACAACCGCACGAGCCTCAGTGGGCGGGGCGGTGTAGGTCGCGTGGTGATGGCGGGGCCAGGACCGGCGTTCCGGTTTGTCGGTACCCACACGCGTTCCGCGGCCCCGTCCGGCTTCGCCCCCGAAGTCTGGCAGCGGCAGCGCAGCCCACAGGTCAGCGGGCTCGAAATCATCGGTGAACATCCCGAGGCTGATGGCATCGAGTTCATCCGCGTGATGCAACCGTCACTGCACGGAGTGCAAATCCGCGAAGTCCGCCATGGCGTGATCCTCAGCGAGAATAACCGCAACCTGCTGATCGATGCGTGCCACATCTACAACTGCTCAGGCATCGGCGTGTTTTTTGACCGCGTCAACCTGCACCAAAGCATCATTCAGGGCAGCCACATCAGCTACTGCAAGCGGGGCGGGATCAAAGTGCTCGATGGCGAGATCCGCAATTTTCAGATCACCGGCAACGACATCGAATACAACTATGACACTGAAGCCGAGGAGTCAGCCGATATCTGGTTCGACATCCGCAATGGCACGGTTGCCGAAGGCACGATCGCCAGCAACACGATCCAAGCTCGCGACAGCCGCGGCGGCGCCAACATTCGCTTCATCGGGGCCGAACAGCCGACGCATCCCACGCCGATGGGGTTGTGGACGATCAGCGGCAACTTGATCGGCAATCAAGAGGTCAACATTCACCTTGTGCGGTGTCGCGGGATCGCGATCAGCGGCAATCACATCTATTCCGGCAAGCAGCGTTCGCTGGTCATCGAAAGCAGCGAACACATTGTGATCGGCCAAAACTCAATGGACCAAAGTCACAACACGGGCCGCGGGTTCACCAATGGAATCACGCTGCGCGATTGCGATGGGATCGTGCTCAGCGGGTTGATCCTCGACAATTCCGCCGCGGGCGATGAGCAGCAAGGTGGCGCGATCGAAATCTTTGGAAGCCGGGAAGTGACGATCAGCGACTGCCAGATTTTGGAGCCGCAGGTCCGCGGTATCTGGGCGAGCGAAAGCCGGAACGTGCGGCTATCGGGCAACACCATTGTCGAACGCAAACAGCCAGGCCGGATGCTCGCGGCGATCGAGATCCGCTCGCCGCTCGGCGTCAATGTGATCAGCGACAATCTCCTAGGCGCCGGCAAAAACGGCCGTGTGATCAGCGACTCGGATGACGTCAAATTGCTCAGCAACCATCCGCTGGATTAGCGCACCGCTTCGATGCTGATCGCGTCGAAATCGGCGGTGCCGGTGGCGCCAAAGAGGCCGATCCGCAGGATCGCTTCCCGAGCTTGCGGCGGGACACGCACCAAGCGGCTGGAATTGCGCCAGCCGCGCGTACCGCGAAAAGGGCCAATCACGAAGACGCCCAGATCACGCCGCTGTTCGTCATACAGATTGACCACGATCGCCGGCAGCGAATCGGCTTGAGCCCCCAACTGCACATTGTTCGTCCGCACGGCACCACTGATCCGCAGCGAGGTGACGACGCGTCCATCCAGCGGAAAGCCCTGCAAGAGGTGCGCGGCGAGTTCCGGCGTCTCGTTGGTGAAACGCACAAAGTGATTGCCTTCAAACGCATCGCCGTGAATCTGTGTCACTTGCCGCTCGTAATACCAGCCGGGGACTGTACCGGCTAAGGCAGAGTCCGTGTCGGCAGGTTGTTGCGACTCGAAGCCGCCGTTGCGGAGCTGTGGCTTGGCCGGATCGGGCTGCTGTTGTCGCTGGGCCTCGGCTTGTCCCGTCATCGGGACGAACAGCGTCGGCTGCAGCGGTTCACCCACCAATTCGCCTTCGACCTTGGTCATCAAGTACAGCGTCTGCTGGTAGCGTTCGCCGACGGGGATGATCATTTTGCCACCTTCGCGCAGTTGCTCGACCAGCGGCTTGGGAACCGCTTCCGGGCTGCAGGTCACAATGATTTTGTCGAATGGGGCCACTTCGGGCCAACCGGCGAAGCCATCGCCGACGCGGACCTGGACGTTGGCGTAGCCGAGTTCGGCGAGCGTGGCGCGAGCGCGATTGCCGAGCGCCGGCACGATCTCAATCGTGTAGACCTCTGCCACCAGTGGACTCAGCACTGCGGCTTGGTACCCACTGCCGGTGCCGATCTCCAGCACTCGGTCGGTCGGCTGCGGGTCGATCACTTCGGTCATCCAGGCGACCGTGAAGGGACTGCTGATGGTTTGGGCTTCACCGATCGGCAGCGCCATATCCAAGTACGCTTGGCCGCGGACAGCGCGGGGGACAAACTCGTGCCGCGGGGTTTCCCGCATCACGCGTAAGATCCGGGGGTCGGTCACGCCTGCCGAAGCGATGCGGGTTTCGACCATCCGGTTGCGGGCGACCGCGTAGGGATCGGCGTCCTGGGCAGAAACCGCTGCCGTGGTGAGCCCTGTCAGCAGGACGACGATGGCCACGCGGGTGAGTAAGCGGGGGAAAAAGGAGTTCATAGTCGGAGGGCTCGCTGTGGGGAGGCGTGCTGCCGGCACTGTCGCAGCCGCTCAGTGTAATCGGCCCAGCGGGTGGAGCCGACGCCGCTACAGCGATTCTCGCAGGGTCTTGATGATCGCTGCAAACACCGCTTCGTTGCTGTCAAACTCGCGGCTTTCGGCTTGCGGCTGGACGATGATCAAATCGTCGCCAGCTTCCAAAGCAGTTACGCGGCTGATCACCAAAAGGTCCAGATAATAAAATCGCGATTCGATAAAAAAATCGTCGTCATCGCTGAGCTGAATCGCATCGGTTTCGATGTCGTTGTATTCCGCTCGCATGGCATCGGTGATCTGACCGAGCAATTCTTCCGGAGTTTGCGTGACGTCGTAGTACCGCGTGACTGAGAAAAAGCCGCCGCCCGGGAGATCAAATGTCACCGAGTCGCTTCGGTCATCGCTGTCGCGCGACTGCAGCACCCAGTTCTCGGGGTACAGAAAGCGAAAGCCGAAATCGTCAAAGGTGGCAGGCATCTCGAATTAGCTGCAATGAAAGCGGAGGTTTTGATTTAGAGATTCGGTGAATAGGCGTCGGACGTGCCGAGCGGGGGCAAATGGTTGTAGCTGTACACGTACCACTTGCCGTCATCGGCCTTCCGAAAGCTCAGCAGCACCCGCCGCGGAACCCGCATGTCGGTAAAACTGCCGCGTTCATCGCTGACCACCACGGTGACCGTGAGGTCGACTTCTGCCTCGGGCGGGGAACTGCCCTCGACCATCTGAATCGTGCGAATCTGATTGACCCGCGCCTCGCTGAAACGGAACCGCGATAGGTCCGCACGCGCTGACGCGATCAGTTCGCGCTGCCGCGGTTCGATGATCTGAATCGCCCGCTCAAAGTCATTGGCTCGCACGGCCTGTGCGGTGGACTCGATCGCAGCCTGGATTTGCTCGCGGTCGGTTACCCAGGCGTTGGAGACGTACCAACTGATCGGGATCAGCGCCAGCACCAACACGCCGGCAACCAGGGCAGCTTTCTTGCCGCTTTGCAACCAGCCCCACAGGATCGCTGTGGCGATCACTGCGAGCAGCAGCGCCAGAAGCAACGGCTGCTCGGCGAGCAGGGTTTTCATGCGTCGATTTCCCGGAAGCAGCAGGGTTCACAGAACGAGACGAGAGCCTCGGCGGCAAACTCCGCCTCCACACTTCGGTGGAGGCGAGAGCAAACGCCGTGACCAAGCTTAGCGCTTTTTGAACAGCGGGCCGGCGTAGACCGCGGTGTCGCCAAGCATCTCTTCGATGCGAAGCAATTGATTGTACTTGGCCATTCGGTCGCTGCGGCTGGCCGAGCCGGTCTTGATCTGGCCGGTCGACATCGCCACAGCCAAGTCCGCGATCGTCGAATCTTCGGTTTCGCCGCTGCGGTGGCTGGAGATGCTGGTGTAGCCGTTGCGAGCAGCCAACTGGATCGCGTCGATCGTTTCGCTCAGCGTTCCGATCTGGTTGACCTTGATCAGAATGCTGTTGGCGATGCCTTCGTCGATCCCCCGCTGCAGCCGCTGGACGTTAGTCACGAACAGGTCGTCACCGACCAATTGGACCTTGTCGCCCAAACGCTCGGTCAATTTCTTCCAGGTCGCCCAATCGTCTTCGCTGCAGCCGTCTTCGATGCTGCAGATGGGGTATTTGTCGCACCAGCCAGCGAGGAAATCAACCATTTCGTCGCCTGAGAGCTGCTTGCCATCGATCGAGTACTTGCTCGTCTTCTCGTCGTAGAACTCGGTCGAGGCGACGTCGAGCGCCAACCAAATCTGCTCGCCCGGGCGGTAACCGGCGCTTTCGATCGCTTGCAGGATCAGATCGAGTGCTTCTTGGTTGCTGCCGAGGTTCGGGGCGAAACCGCCTTCGTCGCCGACAGTGGTGGCCAAGCCCTTGGACGACAACACCTTCTTCAGGTTGTGGAAAATCTCGACGCCCGCTCGCAGGGCGTCGCTGAAGCGATCGAACCCGAGCGGCATCACCATGAACTCTTGCACGTCGACCGAGTTGTCCGCGTGCTGACCACCGTTGATGATGTTCATCATCGGAGCGGGCAACAGACGGGCTCCGGGGCCACCGAGGTAGCGGTACAGCGGCTGTCCGGTGCAGTTGGCGGCGGCATGTGCAACGGCCAGCGAAACGCCGAGGATCGCGTTGGCGCCGAGGTTCTTCTTGTTCGGCGTGCCGTCCAGGTCGATCATCACTTGGTCGATCGCCGCTTGATCCAGCGCGTTCATGCCGGTCAGCGCATCGGAGATCGTGCCGTTGACGTTGGCAACCGCCTTGGTCACGCCCTTGCCCAAGAACACCGACTTATCGCCGTCGCGCAGTTCCCAAGCTTCGTGCACCCCGGTGCTGGCGCCGCTAGGCACACAGGCCCGGCCCGAGCTGCCGTCGATCAATTGCACTTCGCATTCGATGGTGGGGTTGCCGCGGCTGTCGAGAATTTGGCGGGCGTGAATCGATTCGATCAAGGTCATCGTGAGCAGTCCCAAGGGATAGTGAGTGGTTTTTTGGGCCGGATCGCGGCGCGCCGCCGTGCCGCCCCGTTGGAGGAACGCTCGGCATTCTGTCCAATACAGGCGGTGCTGACCAGGCGACAAGCACGGACAACTGCATTCCCCAGACAACACACAGGATCGATGTTTACCGGATTGGTCGAAACGATGGGCCGCTTGATCGAACTGATCGATCAGCCGCCCGGCAAACGGCTGCGAATTGATGTCGGCGATCAGCTGACCGCAGGGGTCGCGATCGGCGACAGCATTTGCTGCAACGGTTGTTGCTTGACCGTGGTGGCGGTTCAGGGGAAGGTGCTGGACTTTGAAGCCGGTCAGGAGACGCTGTCGCGGACCAATCTCGGGCGGTTGCAGACGGGCGATCCGATTAACCTGGAACGTTCGCTGGCGGTCGGAGATCGGCTCGGCGGGCACTACGTCAGCGGGCACATCGATGGACTCGCTGAGTTGATCCGCATCGAATCGGATCCCCCCTGGGCGACACTCTGGTTTCGCTGTCCCGATCACTTGGCGCGGCAGATCGCCAGCAAAGGCAGCGTGGCACTGGACGGGGTCAGCCTGACCGTGGTCGATGTCGAGGGCTCGACGTTCAGCGTGGCGCTGATTCCCCACACGCTGGCGGTGACCACGCTCGGTGTGCGGCAGCCGGGCGACACGATCAACCTCGAGACCGACATTCTGGCCAAATACATCGACCGTCAACTGGAGGCCCGCCGGGTATGAGCGAGCGACAAACCAACCGTTACCTCGCCGATCGCTTGGCGGCGGCCGGGCTGAAACCCCAAAACCGCTTTGGTCAGAACTTCCTCGTCGACCTGAACCTCGTCGACCTGATCGCTCGCTCGGCCGAACTCCGCCGTACCGATGTTGTGCTGGAGATCGGCACGGGGGTCGGTTCGCTGACCACGCGGCTGAGCGACCAGGCCGGTTATGTCGTGTCTGCCGAGATCGATCATCACCTGTTTAAGCTCGCCACGGCGGAACTGGCCGGACGGGCCAACGTGCACCTGATTCAAGGCGACGCCCTGCAGAACAAGCACACCTTTCGCCCCGAACTGATGGAAGCGGTCCGCGAGCGGATGAGGTGGATCGGAGCCGAAGCACGGTTCTTGCTGGTCGCCAATTTGCCATACAACGTCGCCACGCCGATTATCAGCAATCTGCTGCACGAGACGCCGATGCCGCACGTAATGGTGGTGACGATCCAGAAGGAACTGGCCGACCGCATGATCGCCCAGCCTTCAACGAAGGATTACGGGGCGCTGAGCGTGTGGGTGCAGATGTTCGGGCGGGTGCAGATTGTTCGCGACCTACCGCCATCGGTGTTTTGGCCCCGTCCGAAAGTGACCTCGTCGATCGTGCGGATTGATACCGACGCTGGACTCCGCGCCGATATTCCCGACCTCGACTTCTTTCACCGCACGCTGCGGGCGCTGTTCTTCCATCGCCGCAAGTTCATTCGCAGCGTGGTGATCAGCGCGATGAAAGAAGAGCTGAGCAAAGAGGCGGTCGATCAAGTGTTGGCTCAGCAAGGACTCACAAGCCAACTCCGCGTGGAGCAGTTGTCGATCGAGCAGATTGCCTCGTTGATCGAGCGGCTGCGAATCGCGATCAGCGAAGCCAAGCCGGCGTGACCGGCAGGCTCAGGACGTGGCCGGACGATCGGTGCCGGAACCGGTCGAGCTCGTTGCCGACCCGATCAGCCAGGTGCCGAGCAGCATGAACAGCACGCCGGAGGCCAGAAACAGATAGTCCCAGAGCGACACGCCCAGACGTTCGACGACGTGGTGCACGTGCAGCAGGTGATGGTCGACTAGGCCCTCGACGAAGTTAAACAGGCCCCAGCCCGCGAGCATCGCGCCGAGCAGAATTCGCCCCGACCAGTTCACGCCCGGCTGGCGAGCGGCTCGAAACAACAGCCACAGCCCGATCGCCGTCATTGTCCAGGTGAAGGCATGGAACAGCCCATCCCAGACCATGTTGATCTCCAAATTGGCGACGGTGGTGGGCGGCCGGCGGGCGGTGAGCATGCTGTGCAGCTGCAGACTTTGATGGAACAGGATGCCATCGACGAATCCGCCCATCCCGACTCCGAGCACGAGTCCGGCAGAAACCAGCGGTCGATCAGCCGCTTGAAAGCTCATCGCGTGTTCCTCCCCTGCGGCAAGCCAAAGTGAATTGCGGAGATCACGCCAGCGACGATCAAGAACGGCAGTGTTACAGCGGCCAGCGTCGTCGGCGTCAATTCATCGACGAGGCCGGCGCGGACTTCGACCGCCTGCGATGAATCGCACAGCGGACAGGCGTACCCGATGGCTGTGCAGAGCACCGTCACAAATAAACACACCGCCAGAGCGGCGATCACTTGGATGTTCATGAGGGGCTCGCGTAGCAAACTGCGGACCCGTCTTGGATCGCCGGCCGGGAGCGAGCTGCGGCGATCATAGGCGGCGGACGTTCAGTAACGCGTTGTACCGGCAGCCCAGGCCAGAGAGTCCGGCGAACACCCGTCGGAGCCGATCGCTAGGCGGCACGCAAGATTTTTTCCAGCTTGCGTCCTTTGG
>CALELC010000658.1 GCA_937904535.1 uncultured Planctomycetaceae bacterium | reverse complement strand
GTGATCGCCTATCTGCAGGCGCAGGGGCGGTTAGCGGCAACCGCCAAATAGCCGCCTATCGCCGGCTATCGGACGGAGTGGTAGCGAGCTGGTAGGAGCCTTCGATATCGTCGGGGAAGATCGTCCAAACCGGCACGCGACGAGTCATCTCGTCGGTCACCTTCTTGATCGCCGCCTCGATCTTTTGCTCTTTGAGCTTTTCGCGAATCTCTTCCTGCATCTCGCTGATCGGCTTGACCCCGGCCGGCTTGCGTTCCAGCACGCGGACGATGTGCATCCCGACTTCGTCTTCAATCACTTCGCTCATCTTCCCGAGCGGTAGCGAGTAGATCTCGTCTTCCAGTTTGGTGGAGGCGAGCGAGCCGCGGGTGGTCCAGTCGTGCACGCCGCCGCGGGCCGCAAACGGCTCCTGCGATTTCGCGCGGGCCACGGCCTGCATGCTGCCTCCGAAGTAGGCTTCGCGTCCCATCTCGGTGATCGCCTGCAGGGCAGCATCACGACTGCCGCAACGTTCAAAGGTTGCGGTGAGTTGTTCCCAGCGGGCCTGCGCCTTGACTTGATACTGGTCTAAGTTGTCTTCGTAGTAGTTGCGGACCTCGATCATCGTGACCTCCGGATCCTTCGGGATCGCGTCGCTGCGATAGAGGTGCGCCAGCATCTGATCGATGAAGTCCATTTTGGTCGACTCATAGGAGCTGCCTTGTTCGCGCAGCTTTTGGTCGACTTCCGAAACGGTGTGGACGCCAAATTTCTTGAACTGTCGCGGGAGTTCGGTTTCGTGAAACATTTGCAGCGCTTTGGCTTGCAACTGTTTTTCAGCGCCCTGTCGTTTGTCGGCTGACTGCGTGCCGACTTGAGAGATCAAGAACGATTCACGCAGGATCTTGAGTTGGATCGTTTGGTTGAGCAATGAGCGAAAGATCACGCCGCGGATGTACCGCATTTCCATTTCGCTCGGCTGCTGCGGCGAGCGTGCGGAGATCTCGCGGACGCGCGCTTCGACGCGGGGCATCAGGTCGCCCGCTAAGATAAAGGATTGTCCCACCACGGCGACAACCGTCGCCGGATCCTCGGGAATCGGTGTTGCCAGCGCCTTGCGAATCTGTTCCGGCGAAGGCCCCTGAGCCACCGCTCCGCTGGCCGCAGCAAGCCATGCGGCGACCAGCAAAATCAGGCGAGCGAGTGGAAAGGGCGCTATAGGCATCACAGGTACGGCATCCTGACACGATGGCAACACACCCGGTGTCACAGCACCCGCAACCGCAGACACTCCTAACCGAGCAAAATCCGTTGCGGTGTTGATAAACACATCGAAAGGATCACCGCAAGGCGAATCCGGCGGCAGCTAGGGATTGAAAGTGAAGGCAAAGAGTGGTCGATCGCTCCGCGATCGATCTGGAGAAAGGCAGCACTCCGACCGGCGGAGCGGTCGGCGACAAGGGTGGTCGCTCGCTCCGCGATCGAACCGGGGAAAGGGGAGTTCCGACCGGCGGAGCGGTCGGCGACCAAGGTGGTCGCTCGCTCCGCGATCGATCTGGAGAATGGGAGATAGACCGACCGGCGGAGCGGTTGGCTGCCAAATGCCTAGGCTTTGTCCGTCCACACCGGTGGCGGTTGGATGTCGTCGGTAACCGGGCTGCCCTGGTCCTTCCGCCCGCTCCCTTCAAGCCGGCTGATCAGCTCGACCGTCATGTCATGATCGCAATTGATCTGGCAACTCAGCCGCACACCGGCGTCGCTGATCCCACGCGCGGCGAGCAAATCCCGCTCAGCCTCGGTGATCTGCTGCGGCTCACCTTCGTGGAACTGCACTCGGCAGGTGGTGCAGCGGGCATTGCCGCCGCAGGCGTGCAATTGGTCGGTGCCGGCATCCTCAATCAACGCTTTGATCAACCGTGTGCCTTCAGCCACGTCGAACTCACCGACACCTTGAACGGTTAATTTGGGCATGCTTTCTCTCTTGCTGCAAACAAAAAGGGATATTTCCGCCGCCGCGGGCAATTGCCAACCTGGGCCGCTAAACGCGGAATGCACCGGCGATCGACACCGACAGCACTCAAGCTGACCATTCTGCCATGAATCGGCAAGCACGGTTGTCACGCTAAGCTTTGGCAGCGTCGCTGTCCAACGGGCGTCGCGGTAGCTGAAAATCTGGTTACACTGTCCGGTTTCACCGCTTGGGCGCGCTGTACGAAGGATTGATTAATGGATTTGCCGATCGACTCAGACATCGCATTTTTTAGTGTCGCGATGGCCGAGGCGATTGAAGAGCTGGTCAACGAGCACGATGCGGAACTGGACAAGCGCGCAGCGATGCTGTCCTTGGCCCCTCCAGCGCTCAGTCAGAACGGTTCCTCGCTCGATTTTGTCTTTTCGATTCGTTCTGGCCAGTCGATTGTGGCATCGCCCTCGCTGAGCCTGATGCCAGAGATGTCGCAGTTTCCATCGCGGCGGCGCGGCGGCCAGGATCTGTCGCTGCTCGCCATCCCGCACTGTGACTGCGATCACTTCACCGCTCATGAACAGTGTGCCCACACACTCGCGGCTTCGTGGTGGTTGCAGGAGCAACTGGGGCGACGAAGCATGGATGACCTGGGCAATTTTTTCGCCGAGCTGAAGGTCGATGCGGTTTCATTGGGACAGACGCTGGTCGACGAGCTGCTGCGGATCGCTGATCGCTCCCAGACGGCCAAGCCGACCGATTCCGGCTGCCGAGTCCAGTGGCGGATCCGGCTTTCGGCCACCGCGCACTACGGTTCGCTGGCGATCACTCCTTACGAGCAGCGGGTCCGCAAAGGGAGCGGAGGCTGGACCAAGGGCCGCGAATTGCGGCTATTTGATCTGGAAAATCGGCCAGAGCTGTTCACTGATCCGGTGGATAGTCGCGTTGCTTCACTCGTCGCTCGGGCCGGTTCGAGCTATGGGCCGCAGATTTCTAATCTGTTTGAAGCGCTGTTGATGTTAGCCGGGCATCCCAATGTGGCTTGGAATGACACCGAAGCGACTCCGGTCGAAGTTCATCGCGGCGAGCTCACGCTGTCGCTGGTGCGTGCCGATGCCGCAGACGGCGATGGCGATGGCGAAGGTGACGACGATTACCCGGCTGAACAGGCCGCGAACAGTCTGGCGGGCACGAGTGGTTCCAGCCAGCGGCGTTTTCGTCCGAAGCTGCGGATCCCTGGTATCGATTTAGATATTTCCTCACGCTCCTGCCAGATCATCAGCGGTAAGACGTCGCCCACTCAGCCGCTGCTGGTGATTGTCCCCAACGGTCAAGATCGCTGCATCGTATGCGAGTTGAAGGACAGCCGGACAACGCGATTGATCGAGCACCTGCTCGCACAGAATCTCGACGAGGTGTTGCTCGATCCGATCGCTGCCGGTCGGTTGTCGACCGCCGTGGGAAAACTCGACTCGATGATTCGTGTCGACTTGCCGGGCGAACTGTCGGGCCCAATCGAGCCAGGCAAGTGGGAGATGGTCGTGCAACTGCGTCCGCGACCGGCGGCGGGGCTGCATGTTGCCATCGGACTGACCGAACCACGGCTGAGCGAAACATTGGTTCCGGCCGAAGGGCCTGACCTGATTCGCTGTGCCACCGAAGAAGGGCCGGTGCGGTTGAGCCGCGACCTGGAGGCGGAGCTTCAAGAAACGCAGCGGATTGCGCAGCGGTTTGGTTTGAATGACCTGATCCCCGAGGGGCCGCATCGCTGGGTGGCCACCACCGATGACGCGGCACTGAACCTGCTCGGGGCACTCTACGAGTCAGGCGACGAAGCTCCGGCGATTGTCTGGCCCGAAGGGCAAACGATGAAGGTCCGCGGCGAGATCACGCCGCAAGCGCTGAAGATCAAACTCGACGATCGCCGCGACTGGTTCGGCTTGTCAGGATCGATCGAAATCGAAGGCAAGGAGATGCCGCTGGCGGACTTGCTCGCCGCGGTTCGCGAAAATCGCAATCTGGTCCGAGTCGGCGACCGTGAGTTCGCTCAGATCAGCGATTTATTTCGCCGCCGCTTACAGCAACTGGGCGATGCGATTGTGGCCGAACGTGGTGGCTTGCGGATCGCCGATGCCGCCGCGCCGCTCGTGCGTGAATTGCTCAGCGATGACGTGCTTGTGGAGGCTGATGCCCGCTGGCAAACGACCCTCCGCCGCCTCGACGATTTGCAGCAATGGGTGCCGGAAGTGCCTGCTGGCTTACAAGTGAATCTCCGTGATTACCAAGCGGAAGGCTATCGCTGGCTGGCTCGGCTCAGCCGCTGGGGTGTCGGGGGCGTGCTGGCTGATGATATGGGCTTGGGCAAAACCGTGCAGACCCTCGCGGTGCTGCTGGACCGAGCGGCCGGCGGACCAGCGCTGATCGTGGCGCCGACCAGCGTCGGCGACAACTGGATCCGTGAGACAGCGCGATTCGCTCCGGAACTTTCTGCCCATTCCTACCGCGAGCACGACCGCCAGCACTTGATCGATTCGGCCAAGGCCGGCGACTTGGTCGTCGTCAGTTACCAGTTGCTGCAGCGCGATGCCGAGCGATTTGCCTCGCGCAGCTGGCACACGCTCGTCCTCGACGAAGCTCAGTTCATCAAGAACGCCGCCACGAAAACCTCGCAGGCGATCCGGGCGATTCAGGCCGATTGGCGGCTCGGGCTGTCAGGCACACCGCTGGAGAATCACCTCGGCGAGCTTTGGAGTCTTTTCCGCACGCTCAGCCCCGGTCTGCTCGGTTCATGGGAGCGGTTCCGCACGCGGTTCGCCGAGCCGATCCAACGGCACAAGGACGACGAACGTCGCCAATCGCTCGCGCATTTGGTGCGACCGTTCATTCTGCGGCGGACCAAGGCCACGGTGCTGACGGAACTGCCAGAACGGACGGAAGTCACGTTGTACGCCGAAATGAGTAGCGAGGAACGCAAACGCTACGAAGACGCTCGTCTGGCCGCGATCACCGAACTGAGCGGCGAACGCAACGCGGAACAGGCCCCCGGCGACCAGCGGATGCGGACGCTGGCGTGGCTGACGAAGCTGCGTCAACTCGCTTGCCATCCGCGGCTGGTTGATCGCTCTTGGAGAAAAGGGTCAGCCAAGTTGGAACTGTTCTTGGAGACGGTTCAGGAACTCCGCGAGGGCGAGCATCGGGCGCTGGTGTTCAGCCAGTTCGTCAAGCATCTGGAACTGCTGCGAGCAGCGCTGGACGAACGCGGCATCACCTATCAGTATCTTGACGGTTCGACACCCGCGAGCGAGCGGCAGCGCCGCGTCGATGCCTTCCAGAATGGTGAAGGCGAGTTGTTCCTGATCTCGCTCAAAGCTGGCGGCACAGGGCTGAACCTGACCGCGGCCAACTACGTGCTGCACCTCGACCCGTGGTGGAATCCGGCAGTCGAAGATCAAGCGACCGACCGCGCTCACCGGATTGGTCAAGAACGCGCGGTGACGGTTTACCGATTGGTTTCCAAGGGCACCATCGAAGAGCAAATCATCGATCTGCACGCGAACAAACGCGAACTGGTGGCCAGCGTGCTCAGCGGCACCGATCAGGCTGGCCGAATGGACACCGAAGAATTGATCGAGCTGATTCGCGCCGGGACATAGTGAGCGGGTGTTGGCTGAAATGCTGATTGCTAGGTGGTCGATCGCTCCGCGATCGATTGTCCGAGCAAGTCTTGGTCAGTCAGATCATTTAAGGCTTTTACCGGCAAACGCGACAGCAGGACAAACCGACCGGCGGAGCGGTCGGCGACATAGGTGGTCGATCGCTCCGCGATCGATTGTGCGAGCAAGTCTTGGTCAGTCAGATCAGGCAGCAATTCCGCCAGCAAGCTCGACAGCAGGACGAACCGACCGGCGGAGCGGTCGGCGACGTAGGTGGTCGATCGCTCCGCGATCGATTGTCCGAGCAAGTCTTGGCCAGTCAAATCATTCAAGGCTTTCACTGGCGAACGCGACAGCAGGACGAACCGACCGGCGGAGCGGTCGGCGACGAAGAGCTGTCAAATCCTGATCATCTCCGACCGCCGGAACGCTCCGCGGCGCTTTGTTTGGCCACCCGCGCTGCCGCTTGCTCGAAGTGGTATCGCGCCGCTCGCCCGCTAACCGTTCGTCGCTCGATCAAATCAGCAGCGAGCAATTCCACCGCCAACCAATTAGCTGGCGCACTGAGCATGAACTCGACCTTCTCCAAATAGCGTCGTTCCAGCCGTTCGGCTTGGTGTTCATTGCCGGCCCGTGAGAGCGTCAGCGCTCGCACTTGCCGCAGGTCACGCGCGGCTCCCTGCCAACAGTACTTCCCTGAAATCCGGCTTTCAGCGGCAGCACCAGCGAGCAGAATCAGCACCTCGGTTTCCAACCAATCCTTGACGGCGCGCGTTGCCCCCTTCTTCAGGTCGCACTGTCCCAGCCGAGTCTTGTTGGGCAAAATGCTTACCCGATGCACGTCGCGGCCCTGCGTCAGCGCGATCACGGCATGCCCGGCTTCATGGTATGCCGTCAACCGGTCAGCTAATAGCAGCTGCGAAGTTGGCGGTACCGATGTAGTGGGTTCGGTGTTCAGTTCTGTATGGATGGGGTGAGGAAGATTGTCCATCGGTATTCTGCGGAGGTTGGAGCCCGCAGAATTGTACACCGACGGTTCCCACCCACGACCCGCCGTTGACGCCAGAAGGGCCTGAGCTGATGAGTGCTGCTGTATCGGGGACACCCATGGAAACAAATCCGACTCAGGCTTGGCTGCTGGAAGCAGCTCGTCGCGGGGCGTCGGACCTGCATTTGATCGGCGACTACCCGCCGGTGCTACGCATGCACGGAAGATTGGAAGATCTGTGCGCTCGGACACTCAACCATGAACAGGTACGCCGTTGGTTAATGGAGCTGTTGCCGGAGCACTTGCAGGAGCGTTTTATTGCGGAGCGGAATGCCGACTTCGCCATTGAGCTCGACCTGGACGGTCAGCCCCAACGCTTTCGGGCCAATTACTTTGTCGCTGCGGAACACATCGGCGCCTGCTTTCGCGTGATCCCCGATACGATCCCCGACTTCCACTGGGCAGGTTTTCCGTATTCGATCGCGGAACGACTGGTCAGTTTTCGCAACGGGTTGGTGCTGTTCAGTGGCGTCACCGGTGCTGGGAAAACCACGACGCTGGCGATGATCATCAAGCTGCTGTGCGAGCGGGGAGGGTATCGGATCGTGACGATCGAAGAACCGATCGAATACCGCTACCCTCGAGCCAGCGGATCGATCGTCACACAGCGCGAAGTGGGGCGGGATGTCGGCAGTTTCAACGAGGGCCTGAAGTACGCGCTGCGTCAGGATCCAGACGTCATCCTGGTCGGCGAGATCCGTGATCGCGAAACCGCGCAGACCGCTTTGAGTGCTGCCGAAACCGGACATCTGGTGTTTTCAACTCTGCACACTTCCGATGCCAAAGGAGCGATCTCACGTTACACCGATCTATTTCCCCAGGATGCCCAACCGGAGATTCGCTCCCAACTGGCCAATAACTTGCGAGCGGTGATCAGCCAGCACTTGCTGCCGAATCTGCTGCCCGATGACAAACGAGTGCTCGCCTTGGAGGTGTTGTTCAACAATTCGCCGATAGCGATTGCGATTCGGGCTGGCCGGATGGAGACGATCGACAACACGATTCTCACCAGCCGCGCCGATGGCATGATCACGCTCAACGAATCAATCAAACGTCACTACCAAGCTGGCAGCATCAGCCGCGAGACGGCGGAGCATTACGTGAGCGACATCGGCTTTCTCCGGCCCTAAGTAGGATTGCACCAGCGACAGCGTTAAGATGGCCGTCACTTGGGATGGTGAGTCTGTTGAAGACCGCCGCCTGTCAAGTGACATCTTTTGCCCTCCTGGAGAATCCACGATGAGTTTTGCTGTACGTTGGGTCGCCTTGTCCGTTGTTGCGTTGGCGACATGGGCTCCGGCCGCTTGGAGCCAAGAAGCCGCAACGAAAACTGAACACGACGCGGTTCGTCCGGTGCCGCGTGAGGGCGGTTGGATGAATCGCCACGAAGCGATGAACGCCCGTGTCGCGCAGGGCAACGTCGACCTCGTGTTCATCGGCGACTCAATCACCCAAGGTTGGGAAGGCGCCGGCAAGGAAGTTTGGAAAGAGTTCTACGGCGAGCGCAACGCAGTCAACCTCGGCATCGGCGGCGACCGCACGCAGCACGTGCTGTGGCGGTTGGAAAACGGCAACCTCAAAGGGATTCAGCCGAAGTTGGCGGTCGTGATGATCGGCACCAACAATGCCAACAGCAACAAGCCCGAAGAGATCGCCGACGGCATCGAGCGGATCGTTGAGTTGCTGAAGTCCAAGACCCCGGAAACGGAGATCTTGCTGTTGGCGGTGTTCCCGCGCGGAGCCACCGCCGACGACCGGCTGCGCCAAGTGAACCAAAAGACGAATGAAATCATCGCCAAACTGGCTGACGGCGAGCAGGTTCATTTCCTTGACATCGGCAAGCAATTTCTGGGCGAAGATGGCTCACTCAGCCAGGAAATCATGCCCGACCGACTGCACCTGAGCGAAAAGGGCTACCGCATTTGGGCCGAGTCGATCGAGCCCAAGGTCAAGGAACTGCTGGGCCGGTAAACGACTAAGGTTCGAGCTGCATTGCAGCGGGAACGAGTCACCCAGGGTGAACCCGCTAAGCCCGAAGCGAGTGTGGATGTCACCCTGGGTTTTTAGCGCGCGGACGCTGGATCTCTAGGTGGCACGCGCCTGAGAGACGCAGGGCGTGTCGACGTTCATGGCAGGGGAGCCCTGGACTGGTTCAGCAACTCGGCATGAGTTTCAGACAATCATGCCTTTTGCTAGGGCTCTGAGCGTGCCACCCAAAGCCCATCGCAGGACTCGTTCAGAAAGACAGCCGTCGCTAGAAGTTCTCCACCACTTCGCCGCCAGCGCGAGTCAGCAGGTGCCACAGTTTCTCGGGCTCGAGCCAATAGGGAATCAACCGTACCGAGCCGTCGAAGAACAAGGCGGTGACCCCTTCGGTATTGTGCCCGCCCAGTGGTGGCCAGGGGTCAGCGGGGTCGATCGCCACATCCTCTGGTTTGGTCCAGGGCACCGCGAATTCATCTTCGACTTCGACGACGGCAATGGTGTTGCTAGTCCCGTCTGTGATGTTTCGAAAGCTAAGTCCTCCGTCAGCAGCCAGACCGATCCCGTCGCCGGTGAGTGTCTGATAGACGGTATGGCCCGCCGGTGCATCGCTGCGCGGATGCTTGAACACCGGTGGCATTTTTTCGAGCAACGCTAAGTTATGCTCACTGTCCCACGGTTCATCTAACCGAAACTCATTGTAGAGCGGCCCTTCATCGAGGAATGGCAAGAGTGCCACGCGCCAACTGAGCAGCGGTTTACCGTCGGCATCGAGGTTCCCGGGTTCAGGGAAATGGGTGTAGGCGTCGTGGTAATTGTGCAGCGCCAGTCCGATCTGCTTGAGATTGTTTCGATTCCGAGCCTCCCGGCCCTCAGGAGCAGCGAATTGCACCAGAGGAAAACTCCAACCACTGACCATGCTAAACAGGGTCATCTGAGGAAGTTTCTCGTCTAAAGAAATCTTGACGTACTTGCCATCGCGCGACGGCTTGAGCGCAGCCAGGATCTCCTGGCTAGCCCGTACGGTAAACGCCCGCATTGCCTCAGCAGTTTTGTCATCGCCAAAGTCGTCACCTATTCGTTGGACAATGGCTTCGCGCAGGTCCGTCATCGCCTGCGTGAGTCGATTTTCGAGTTGCTCCGCTGTTGCATCGTCCACCGCGACGAACGTCAACTGTGCAGCGAAACGATCGCCAGCACTGACACGCAGCAGCACGTGGTCGGTCATCGCCGGCACCTCACGCAAACTCAAGACCGAGGGCGGCAGTACCTCAGCAGCGACCTGTAATTGCTGGTCCAGTGCCGCCACGAGCAGATCACGAATCGGTTCCATGGCCAGAATCGCAACGATGTGATCACTGCCTTCGACCTGCTCAAGCAGCGGGGCAACGGGCGGCTCATCACCACTCGCCTCGAGCATATGTGTCAGTGGCTCCTGCATCGCGATCAGGGCCGTCTGCGGATTGATCTGATGGAACATCACACCTGGCGGGCCATCCACGGGATAGATGACTTTGCCGTCCACCGTAGTCAGCGGCTCATCGTCTACAAACTCACTTTCCAGCGTTTCAATCACCGCTGGTTCGGCCATCTGCACCACGGCACCGAACACAGGTCCCATTGGTCCGACACTTTCAATTACCACCTTGAACTGCTCGATCTGGAGGGGATCGAGGCCGAACTGCTCTTTCCCGGTCACACGGATTAACTCCAGCGGCAGCAGGCGCAGCGCTCGCTGAGAGAAAAATGCTCGGGGGTGCAGGTTGATGACTGCGATTGCCTGTGGCGGCACGTACTTTCCGCTGACCGCGGGCGGCTCAATTGGCTGCGGTTCTTGCGCTCGTAGGTGCAACGTATTAGGCAGCAAAGGAGCGAAAGCAAGAAATGCTCCAGCGACGAACGGCCCGAAAAGCCGGCGATCAGTTCTCATCAGTTGTCTCATCGAAAGAGTGCGGGCCAGCCGCGGTCAAGAAAAGTTCACTCAGCAGGCTACGGTGTTTCCGGTGCCGGTGCTGATTCGTCAGAGTCCTGTTGCAGCAGTTCGGTGATCGCGGCGTGCATGTCGCTAGCCGACGAGGAGTTGATGCCCACGTACAGGCGAGCGACATCGCCGCTGGGGCCAACGATGACGGTTTGCGGAATCGCGGCGACGCCATACTGTTCGGCCACGCTGCCGCTCCGATCCAGTGCCACCGCCACTTCCTCCAGCCCCATTCGCTCCAATGCCGCCTTGATCGTCGCTTCGGGCTCTTGCAAGTTCACTGCGATCAGTTGCACCTGGTCGCGCGGAAACTCACCGACGACTTCCTCAATCTGCGGCATCGCCTGAATACACGGGCCGCACCAGGAGGCCCAAAAGTCAAGCACGACGACACGGCCATGGGCGTCGGCGAGGCGAAACTTTTCTCCGCCGAGCAGCTCTAGTTCAAACTGCGGGGCAGGTTTGCCGACGAGTGCCGATTCGGTGCCGCTGGTGCCGTCTGAACCCTGAGCTCCCGGCAAGAACGCTTTGGGAATCGGAGCATCGTGCAATCGCCACAGCGCCAGCGGAGAATCGTCTGCGGAGCGTTCGATCGCGTTCCCCAGAAGCAAGCGATTCAGTTGCAGCGTTTCAACCTGACACTCGCCGAGCAAATCGCTGTGGCCTACCAGCATCGAGTCGCGGCAGGCAAGGTAGTCGAAGGTCATGCGTGTGCCGTCCTGCCGCAAAGCCTGCACGCGCTGGGACGGACGCTCCTCAGCGGCAGCGCTTGGCTGCGAAGTTTCCTGCGGCTGGTCATCTCCTCCTTGCGGATGAAGCCAAAAAATTTGGGCGACTCGGTCACGTGGGATCACGCGGGTTTCCAGCCGCGTTTCCAACCGCAAGCTCTCCTCATCCAACCCAAGCAACCGCCCGCGAAGAAAGTCGCCGGTTCGTGAGCAAATCAAATGTGTGGGGGGATCGTCGCGCCGTGCTCGCGGCACCATCAGCAAACGCTCACGAGTCGCCTCCGAGATTTGTTTCGGCTGAATCAGCGCAGCCAAAATTACCGATTTGACTTGATCGTGCCGAGCAAACCCTTGTTCCACCGCCGGAGATGAAAACCGAATGCCTTGTTCATCGATCGCCTGAATCTCACCGGTAATCGTGTCGCCGGTCCGCAGGAATAAGGTGGCTGCAGACGATTCTGAGGAAGCGGTGCGCTGCAACAGTTCCTCTTGCGGGATCTTGTCGGGGATGCGACGACCTGGCCGGCGGAGCAACTCAAGCAAAATATTCCCGAGCTCGGGTTGCCGGGCACGCTCCAGTTGTCGCGTAGCGAGTGGACTGGCGGACGAGAAGTTGCTGCGGTAAACGATTTCCCCATCGACGGGCAGCCGCAGGGGCGCCGAGTTGAGACTCCCCTCAGGATGCCAACGCAACTGCGGTGCGAGCGCATCCGAATCACTGCTGACGACTTTGCCGCGTAGTGAAATCCCTTCCGCAACGAGTTGTCCAGTAACGCCGGGTTTAAGCGATGTGCCCGCGCGTGCTCGCTGCGAATTGCTGAGTACCTCTAGCTGACTCAGTGGGATCGCCACCGGATCATCGATCCCGCTTATCTGGACCCACAATTGATCCGCATCGACCCGCAGCCAGTGCCCCTGGATGTACCAACCGTCAGCTGTAGCGATCTGGTATAGCGGCGTTGCAGGTAAGTCCGCGGGCGTCGCTACCGGACTCGGCTCCGCGGTGGGACTTAAAATCAGCTGTTGGATGTCCCTGAGTGCGACCGAACGTTCCTCGCTCGATTGCTTGAGGACCACCTGCCGAGTTTGCCCGTCGAGTCGCTCAATCTCTCCGGCGACTGATTCACCAGAACGTAACACCACGGGAGTCGAATCACCGCCGTAGTCCGTTCCCGGCAAATCGCCCCACATGAGTGAGGTGGCTGCAAGGTTGAGGATTTGCGTTGACTTACCGACAAAGGACCAGACGCCCGCTCCGGTCGATTCGTTGTCCGCCGGGGCCGAGAACTCGGTCAACAGTTCACCACTGGGTCGACAAACGACCACTCGGCCTGCAGCCAGGTCGAGATACAGGTTCAGTTGCAAGAGATCGACCTGGGAGAGCTCGCTGGCGGGAAGCACCACGGTGAGATGGAGTTGGGAACCGAGTTCGCGCACCAACACCAGTTCACCGCTCCATACGGCGAGTCGAATGGCCCCTTGCAACGATTCGTGAGTGGGTTCGATTCCGAACGCCAGTTCGAACTGCGGTGTCCCTTCCCAAACGATGTCAACGTCGAGCAGACACTGTGAGTCGAGATCCAAATCGATGAACTGCCGGCTGCCGTTCTGCAAGCCGACGTCAACAGGCTCCAACGACTCGATGGCCGCTTCCCATGGCTTCCCGGTTAGGTCGAACTGCCACGGCATCACCCGTCCGGGATCATCTTTGCTCGTCCGCTGACCATTGCGACGTTTGGCCGTTACCCGAACCAGCCGTGCCACTTGGGAACGCTTGATCTGTAGGTGCTGACCGCTGCTGGTTTGCAGGACGAGTTCGTCTGGCGTCAGCCTGGTCAGATCGCCATAGAGGCGGTCACCACTGACGAGCACGCAGGCAAACTCAGGACCTGCGTCGCCGACCGCCGCGTCATTTGCTGG
>CALELC010000657.1 GCA_937904535.1 uncultured Planctomycetaceae bacterium | reverse complement strand
ATGCCGTCACTTGGCGGCTATTCGGTGGCAGTGGTCCGGCGTGGTTCATGGAAGGGACGGCGGAGTTCTTGGGGACTCACCGCTGGACCGTCGAGCCTCGCACCGGCGCTGGCACGCTGACGCTGGGCAGCATGCCGGTCAGTCG
Organism: uncultured Planctomycetaceae bacterium; assembly: GCA_937904535.1. Classification (GTDB taxonomy): domain Bacteria; phylum Planctomycetota; class Planctomycetia; order Pirellulales; family Pirellulaceae; genus UBA6163. The sequence goes on along the minus strand of CALELC010000657.1, from coordinate 5,881 downwards.
GAGCGAAGTGCCGGATTGGGGACGGATCGAGTTGGTGACGCGTGAACGGCAGCAACATCAGGTGCCGACGATCGAAACCGTGATGCGTTACAGCGACACGGCGCATCGCGACGTTGAGCCGTACGCCTGGAGCTGGTTAGCGGTGACGCTGTTGGAGATGTACCCGGAATACCGGGTGCCGCTGCGGACGGCGGCGAAAAACGGTGGTGACCGCTCGCCCCAATTCACGCGGACGTTCTATCAGCAGTTGCAATCGCAGTGGCCGTTGCTGGCAGCACGTTGGCAGCTGCTGGCGCATGACATCGAGTACGGCTTCGACGCGGAGCGGCACCGGGTTGATCTGGCACCCCAGCCGCCGCTGACCACGGGGACGCACCAATCGATGCAGCTTGCCGTGAACCAGGGTTGGCAGATGGCTCCGTTCACACTCGCCGCTGGTCAACAGGTCAAAGTCTCAGCCAGTGGTCGATTCACCATTCGTGAGCAGCCGCGGCCCTGGGAGGCGGAGGCTGATGGGGTGACGATCGAGTACCATCGCGGCCAGCCGCTGGGCCGATTGCTGGGCTGCGTGTTACCGGTTCAACCGGTCAGCGGCCGCTATCTGCCTGAGTTGCAGGTGGTCCCGATCGGTAGCTCGGCGGTGGTGACCGCGACGGAGGTCAGTTGGTTGCTGTTGAAGATCAACGAGCCAGCCGATGCCCTGGCGGACAATGCAGGGAGCCTCGATGTCGAGTTTGACCTCCAGCGGTAACAACTGAACTGCCCAGCGCCTCTGAACGGATCGCCAGCGTTTGGATCTGCCACTGCTCGCTGGCAAACCAACCGCGACGCGGTAGGCACGCCGCTGACTACCCCAGCAGACTCCAGCCGCACAAGCTGGCGATCAAGTAGCTCGCTGCCAGAATCATCCGTCGCAAGGTTTCGCTCGTCGTCGGACGCACGCCAACCCAAGCCGCTGGCAGACGGATCGCAATGACTTCACCGGCTCCGGTCTCGGCAGCGAGCGGTGACGGATCAGCGGCTGAGTCCTCCGCCAGGAGCTCTGGGGGGAGGGAGGAATTTTGGGAGCGTGCCGGAGTTCCGCCGAGCGCTGACGCCGGCCAGACGATGACAAATGCTAGGCCGGCCAGTAATCCGGCTGTCAGCGAGGCCGCAATCCGCCACCGACCAATCCAGTCCGCAGGTCCGGTTGTCGTCGCAGCTAGTTTTGGGGCCGGTGCTGCCGACTTCACCACAGGGGCTGCAGGACGCGGCGGGCTGGTCGCCGTGATGTGCGCGGCTTGTTTGACGGCCGAGGCCGCCGCAGGCGATTGAACGAAAGACGCTTTAGCCGTGGTGACAGCGGGCGTTTGGTTGCGGCTGGTTGCCGACTGATCTCGTTGCGGCGGGTGCAGCGCGTAGAATTGAGCGGCTTCGCGGATCCACTGCTCGCGGTAGTACTGGGCATCAACGGGCGTCCGCTGTGACGCGAGCGCCGAGGCGGAGTGCGGCTGGTCTGCAGACAACAGGGACATCGCCCCAGTGCCTACCGGCATCAAGTACACCAATCCGACGAGGGCCACCGTGGCTCCGACGCTCAGCGGGTCGTGCCATCGCCCCAGCCAGTGCCAAGCCTGTCGCATCAAAGCAGTCTCTCCGGTAACTCATCTGGGCGATCGATAATCGCCGCAGTAATATCAGCTTTTCTTTCTTCGGCATTTGCCTAGGGTGCGGGTGAGCATACTTAGGGCAATGGTGCGGGCGGTAGATCGATGTTTCGCATTAAAATCTGTGGTGTCACCGCCGACCGTGACATCGACGACGTGGCGGCTGCCGGAGCTGATGCCGTCGGCCTCAATTTCCATCCGCCCAGCATCCGGTTTCTCGAGCCGCAGCGCGCTGCGGAGTTAGCTGCCCGGGCTGCTGCCGCCCGTTTGACGACCGTCGGAGTTTTTGTCGACGCCACGGCCGAGCAGATTCGCGCGCTCGCCGACCAGCTTGAACTGGATTATGTGCAGTTGCACGGCAATCAGACGGCTGCAGACGCGGATTGGCTAGTCCGTCAGGGTTGTCGGGTGATTCGTGTGCTGCGACTGCCACCAGGGCCGCTCGACTCGCAAGCCATCGGCGAGCAAATCGCGATGTGGGAAGACGTCGATTGTCCGTTGCTGCTGGATGCCGAGGTCGGGGCGTCCGGCGGCGGGATGGGGGCGCGTCTGGATTGGTCGAGCGTTGGCCGCTGGGCGAAGATCACACGACCGGAAACCCGTTGGGCGCTGGCCGGTGGGCTGAGCCCCGAGACGGTAGGCGAAGCGATCTCTCAGACTGCGGCCCGTGCGATTGACGTCGCCAGCGGGGTGGAATCGCCGCGGGGGAAGAAATCGCAGCAGCTGATCGAGGCTTTGGTGGCGGCTGCCCAAGCGGCCTGGCAGGCGAGCGACAGCCCTGTGGATGCGGCTGGCTCGCCGGACTGAGGTTTTCCGCGAAACCCGAGCAATCAATGGCTGCATTTTCGGGAGGATTCCCGCTAGAATGCCGTCGCATTTCCGCCCCGTTTGCGGTTATTCACCGCCGCCGGTAGGCTAGAGCCCACCCTACAGGCCTTTCCCATTTTTGAGTTGAACCAGGAGACTCCCCTCGTGTCGCAAGCTGCTACTGACCGTCTGCCGTACAAAGTCAAAGACATTTCGCTCGCCGACTTTGGCCGCCAAGAAATTCGGCTGGCGGAAAACGAGATGCCCGGCCTGATGGCACTGCGTGCCAAGTACGGTCCGTCCAAACCGCTCGCCGGAGCGCGGATCGCTGGCTGTCTGCACATGACGATCCAAACCGCGGTGCTGATCGAAACGCTGGTTGAACTCGGGGCCGAAGTCACCTGGAGCAGCTGCAATATTTTCAGCACACAGGATCATGCCGCCGCTGCGATCGCTGCTGCTGGCATTCCGGTTTATGCCTGGAAGGGAATGAGCAACGAAGAGTTCGATTGGTGTATCGAACAGACGTTGTATTTCCCGTCGGGCGAACCGTTGAACATGATCCTCGATGATGGCGGCGATTTGACCGCCATGGTGCACGAGCGTTTTCCCGAACTGCTAACCAACATCCGCGGGATCAGCGAAGAGACGACCGCTGGGATTCACCGCCTGATGGCGTTGCATCAAGCCGGGAAACTCAAGGTCCCGGCGATCAACGTCAACGACTCGGCGACCAAGAGCAAGTTCGACAACCTGTATGGCTGCCGCGAGTCATTGGCCGACGGCATCAAACGCGCCACGGACATCATGCTCGCTGGCAAAGTCGCTGTGGTCTGCGGATATGGCGATGTCGGTAAAGGCTGTGCCGCCAGCCTGCGTCATTACGGCTGTCGCGTGATCGTTACCGAAATCGACCCGATCAACGCGTTGCAGGCCGCGATGGAAGGTTTCGAAGTCACGACGATGGAAGAAGCCTGCACCCAAGGCAACATCTTCGTCACCACCACCGGTAACCGTGACATCATCCTGGGGCAGCACCTGACCCAGATGCCCAACGACGCGATCGTGTGCAACATCGGCCACTTCGATACCGAAATCGACATCGCCTGGATGGAAGCCGAAGTCCAAGCCGGTCGCGCGACGAAGGAATTGATCAAGCCGGCCGAAATCGGTGCTGTCGATCGTTACACCTTCGCCAACGGGCGGTCGGTGATCGTGTTGGCCAAGGGCCGGTTGGTGAACCTCGGCTGTGCTACGGGACACCCCAGCTTTGTGATGAGCACCTCGTTCACCAACCAAGTGCTGGCGCAATTGGAACTGTGGCAAAAGAGCGAACAGTTCGAGGTCAAGGTCCACATGCTGCCGAAGCAACTGGACGAAGAAGTGGCTCGGCTGCACCTCGATAAGCTCGGCGTCAAGCTCACCCGCCTGACCCCTGAGCAAGCGGCGTACTTGAACGTGCCGGTCGACGGCCCGTACAAGCCCGATCACTACCGCTACTAATCGTACGGAGCGGCTTTCACGAGCCTACCAGTACTTTTCAAACCGGACATGGCCGCAGCCCGGATGCTCGGCCGTGAATCCGGCAGCTTGCAGAAGTGGCAGCATGCCGGATTGAGTCGGTGGGTGACCTCCCGGCGGCACGAACCCGATCATCGCTGGATTGCCGCAGAGGTAGACATGCGTGTGATCGGGTGACAGCGAATCGCCGGCAAGCTCGGCAAGTTTGCCGCTGACGAAGAGTTCTTGGATGTACTGCTTGCCGACGAACTGCGGGTGCTGGGGATCGAGGTTTTCGGGCTCTCGTGTCGTCAGCCACAAGTAGCGGTAGTTGCGATACTGACGCATCAACTCCTGATGCTCTCTCAGATAGCCAAGGTCTACCCGCCGCCTCACGGTGGTCACATTGATCACGGGCCCCTTGTGTCCGCTGCTGAGCAATTGAGCGGTCATCGCATTGTGGGGCGCTTCGCCCGTTCCGGTGCTGATCATCAACACGGTGTCGTTCGGGGCAACTCCGGCCAGGGTGTAGGTGCCGGTGATCTTGTTGGCCACGTGGATGCGATCACCCACACCCAAACCAAACATCCGCGGGGTCAGCGCCGGTGCCGGTCGGTCGGAATCATCCGAGCCGCGGACTAAAGCGACATAGAACTCCAGATAGCTCAGCGACTCACAGGTCACCAACCGATCGTGCTCGTTGAGCAGCGGACAGGAGATGCTATAGGCCCGGCGCACGAGTTTCGTCCAGCGGTTCTCTGGGACGAACTCTTGCTGTGACGGCTGCACCCGCGGTTCCCAGTTGCCCAGGCCCAGCGCCACATACTGTCCCGGCTCGAATCGCGGCAGCGGCTGATCGGGTTCGACGCGAATCCGGATCAAGTCCTCGGTGACATCGATTCGCTGGGTCAGCGTCGCGTTGTACTGCGTGGCCCGCAGCGTTTCGACCGTCTGCTCGTCTAAGGACATCACTGCGAAGTTTTCCCAATCACGTGGTCGACGGATGGAAGCCGGCAGGCTACGGATGCTGGCGATCATAGCGGCCGGACGGTTGTCAATGAAAGACTGCTTAGGGTGACTTACCTGCCAACAAGAATTGGCTTGCAGCAGCCGAGAACAGTTGCAGCGGACGCTGACCCCGTGGCGAGATCGCAATCAAACTCTGCCCAAGAATCCATGTTGACGCTCCGCTGCTGGTGTACACTGGTCGGTGCGCAGTCCGCGGTGGTGGTTGGCGGACGGGACGAGAGTACTTGGTGGGGGAGAATGTCATCTTGCTACGCACAACATTGGCTCGCGGTTGGATCGTCCCAGTACTCGCGGCTCTGTTCGCAGTCGGCGGAGTGGGCTCATCCGCGTTAGCGGCTGATCGGTGGACCAATCTGGCAGGTACGAGCACGGTTTCCGCCGAGATGATCGGGTTATGGAACGGCCGTGTATTGTTGCAGCTCGAGGGCGGCCGAAGAGTCTCGGTGCGGATGGAAGATCTCCGCGCTGACAGTCGCATCCAGGCCGAAAAGCGGCTGGTTGAAATCCAACAACGGCTCCAACAGCGGCGTGCTGAGATCGCGCAAGCTGCCCAAGCTGCCGAGGCTTCGGCTCCGGCGATATTGGCCGAGTTGCCACCGGCGCCCAGCTACGCGGTGCCGTCGCCGGGAGCCGATCTGCGGACCACCTTGCAAGCGATTCGCGATCAGGGGGAAGCCGGACACTTACGCGTGCTGTACGACACTCTGCCCGCGAGTTATCAGCAGAAAACCGATGAGTTGGTCGCCCTGGCACTCGCCAAGTTTCACGCCGCATCGTTCGAGACGGTGCGTTCGAACGTGCATGGGTTCGCGGACATGATCGTCACGCGGCAGCGGTGGTTGTTCAGCCATCCGCGACTGGCGCAGCTCCCGGATGACCAGCAACAGGCGGTGATTGTT
>CALELC010000656.1 GCA_937904535.1 uncultured Planctomycetaceae bacterium | reverse complement strand
CCCGCCCTGTTGGTGAAACAGCATGGCTGCTTGGGCCGCGATGGCTGCGTCATAACTTTCCAGCCGTTGCACTAAGTCGGCGATCTTGCCGCCGCTGGCAGCCACGGCTGATCGGGCGTAGTGATGTGCCGGTGTCGGGCGGCCATCGCCGTCGCCATCCCACCAAACCGCTCCGCTGCATCCCCAGACTTTCGCCTCCCAGTCGGGCGAAGTCGGTTGATAGGGCTTGGCGGTTTTCCAGTGGAGGCCGTCCACGCCTGGTCCCAGGGCAATGGCAACCAAGTGCGCGTCATACGGCAAGCGAGGCAGCTGCCACTCGGTCTCCCACTTCAGTCCACCGAGATGCTGGGCTGTCGTGGGCAGCGAGCGCTCCTCGAATAAGCTGCCGTTGACGTACAGCTGCACCTTGTCGGCACCGATCCAGTCAGGGCCCAGCACGCGAGCTTTCACACGAATCGTTTCGCTCAGCCCCGGCACTCGTTCACCCGAACCATATCGGTTGTTGACCACTAAGTCAGCCACCAGACCATAACTCACCACGACACGGCCCTGTATGAAGTTAGCGATGGCCTGTTCAACATCGATGGCGGCCAGATCGGCATCGTGGCAGCGAATGTAGGTTCGTCCCTGGCCGACGAAATGCCGGGCCACATCGTGCGAGTCGCTGGCACCGACCGGAGTCAGCATTCGGCCGCGATTGAGCAACGTCATCCAGTCGCGCGCCAATTGCAGCACATCGCTTTGCGTGGCGCCGGAATTGATGATCTCCATCGCATTGGCCTGCAGTTGCCATTGCTGGAGGTTCTCGCCGACCGCCGCTTGATGCCAGCGTGGCCCAAGCGGGCGAACGCCGCTGTGCAGATCGCGCCCGTGGTTCAGGATCACGGCTTTGACACCCGCTGTTTGATAAATCGCGGTGAACAGATCCGGCCAGTTGCTCAAGCGATGGTTGGGCGGCTCGGCATCGGCAGTGACCGGAAAGACAGTGAAGTGGCCGACCGAGCTGGTGACCTCATTGCCCATCACCGGTGTGAAGTAACGACGGACGTCCAGTTGCCGGGCGACCGGATCGAGATCGACATGCACGTTATGATCCGCCGCGATCGGCAACTCGATCCCTTCGCCAGCAATCGTAAGGACTCGTTCCTGGATCGTCGCGTCGCCGTGGCCGGAATAGCTCAGCGTGTGGATATGGGGATCGCAGGCAACGTAGCCGGGCATCGGCATCTGGTGATCGAGCTGCAGTCGTATCGACTCACGCTGGCCGGCTTGCAAATCCACTTGCTGCTGAGCGATGGAGTACTCAGGACCGCGCCCTGCAATGACCGTGTACCGGCCCGCCGGCAGCGTCAGCGTGGCGGTGCCGTTAGGCGTGTACACCGTTCCGGCTCGCACCGCCAGCGTTTGATCAGGAGCCGCAGCAACGGTTTGCAGCGCTCCGTGAGCATCGAGCACCGTGATTCGGGCAGGGATCGGCAGGCCCGGCTGAGCTTGCTCGACCTCGACGTGCAGAGTCGCTTCTGCCAACACTTTAGCTAGGGGACGCCGATGCAGCGAAACCTCACCGATGCGGATGTCATCCGGCGGTTCAGGACGTTCCTGGTGGATCCGCAAACGATTCATTCCCGTGACAAGTGTTCCGGGCGGAAGCTCCACATAGACCCGCATGTCATTTTCATCGATCGTGAGTCGCCCCAGTGCCCGATCGCCGATGGCAACTTGCCATCGCTGCTTCACGTCCTGCTGCCGGAGCGAAAGCGTCTGCGATTCAGCATTCGCTTCAGCTTCGAACTCCACCTCGAAGACCGCTGCGTCGGGGTGCTGTGGAAACTCGCTCCATTCCGGAGGTCCGCTAGCGCGGAGGTGCAGCAACCGCTGCTCTAGCATCTGCGTTTGTGCGGCGGCTTGAGTCGTTAGCAGCAGGAGGCAATTTAAGACGAGAACCGTGCTACAACCGTGGCTCCGGAAATTCGAGCTCCGAGATCGCATCCAGCGGATTGATCGGCTCCTGAACCTCATAAGCGCACACTCACTCGTCTCGGATGCTAAACGATCATAACGCCGCAAACGGCTGATTGCCGTGATGGCAAGATATCAGCTGCGAACGCTTATCTAGTCTGGGCGATTGATGATCTGCAAATTGTCAAGATAAAGCACTGTCGGCTGCTGCGCATTGCTGATGAAGCCTACCCAGTCAAAGTTGCGAAAACTGGAATTGCCAAAGGTGAGTTGCTCCATTTCCACATCGATCTCATCGCCCTGCACGCGGAGTGACCAACTCAAATCGTTCGATTCGCCGAGCCGCGCTTTCATCTGGACCGATACCCAATTACCAATTGGAAAAGCGATTGGCGGTTGGCCGGCGATCTGCAGCTGGCTGTCGCGAATCGTTAGAGAGGGGCCAGCAACATAGTCGCCGTCACGGTAATCGCGCCACTGCACGATCAAGTTGGACGCCGGTTCGACGCGTACATCAAAACTCATTTGTGTTGTTCCGCTTGCGTGCTGAGGCCGGTAAACCAAGTGCGGATTGAAGGGCTGTCGCAGTCCTGAGGCATCGCGGATTTCAACACTCTGACGGCCCTGGGCTGCGGTCGCAGCAGTGATCGCGATGGCATCGCCGAGATTCTCCACATGGATTTCGGCTCCCGATGGCGGACTGCCAAGGGCTGACGTTTCGAACGGGTCGCGAATGTTCAGCGGCGGCGGCGGCAGTTCGAGCGCGGGCCACTGATAATTCTGGGCCGCGAGCAACCACGTTTCGGAGCCGCGAACGCCCGCTTGAGTGGGATCAAACCGCTGGAATCCGAGCGCGATGGCAGGCGAGTCGTCGCGTAGGCGAAAGTCTTCGCTGGCGGCATCGACAAACCCGGGATCGGCAACGATCGAGCCTGCATCATGCCCTGCGGCTTGCCACTGCGCCAGGTTCATCCCGCCAAAGTCCACCTCTTGGCCATCGGTGCGCCAATAGCAGTTCTGCCGAGTCTCTGACTTCACCCGTGGCCAATTCGAGTTGAACAGCACCCCTGCATCGTAGCAGACGATGTTTCGCTCGAAGGTGAACGAGAGGTGATCTTCGACGCGCGTGGCCTGCAGTTGCTGGTCCTTGGCAAACAACAGGATGTTGTTGCGAATGATGTTCTCGCGACCGTAATGCTGGTGAAAGCCACCTGACTGAGTGCGGTAGACGAGGTTGTTCTCAAATAAGATTCCGCTGCTGCCCTCGTCGGTGTATAAGCCCCAGCCGCCATAGGTCGACGAATGGATGTCGTGGAAAACGTTATTGCGAACGACGGTGCCTTCGGAGGGGCCGAGTGTATAAATTCCTCCCATATCGCTCAGCACACCTTGGCCGATATGGTGTACCCGGTTGGACGAAATGTTGTTGTGTTTGGCCAAACTTTGATCGTAGCCCCAGCGCCAGCCGACCGAGATGCCGGTGTAGAGGAAGTCACCGATGTCATTGTGGGTGACGTGATTGTGACCACTTTGTCCGATCCACAGGCCGACGGCACAAGGAAAGATCCGGCCACCGCCGCGGATAATATTGTTGTCAACTGTCACCCGCTCGGTGCGAGCGGCATCACTGGCAGGAATCGTGGTTCCACCGATACGAACGCCCCCCGCGCCCAAATCTTCGATCAGACATTCTTCGACACGGCAATCTTGGCAGCCGCGTCGCAACCAGATGCCGTAGATACCGGTGCGTGAGATCTCACAGCGACGAATAGTCACGTGGCGAGCGCCGTCGGCCATGATGGCCGCTGTGATCGGAGCCGCAGCCTGCGCCGGTTCCACGCCTTGGGCGGGCGTCAGCCACTGGATGTGGCGAAAGGCAAGGCCTTCGAGGTTCACATGCTCGACCCACTGCTGTTGGTCAGGATCGCCGGCAAACACGACGGACCGCTCAGCATAGGGGGCGATCGCCGGGCAGTGATCGATCAACTGGCCGGGAAGCGGGTGATACAACAACGTGCCGTCGCGTTGCAAAAACCATTCACCGGGTGCATCGAGGGCGGCGCGATAGTTCTCAAGAATAAAGGGCGTGCCCCGGACCAACGGGTTCCAGGGCTTCATGCCTTCGCCTCGCGTGAACAGCGATCCGCTGTCCGCATCGACGCTTTGGATACGCCGCCGCGTGTTGTCCCACTTGTGGTAGGCCAACAGGTTGACATCCTTTCGTTCTTCGGGCGACAGCGCGGCAAGCGTCGTGGCCAGTTCTGCGGAGACTTCCAGTGTTAGCTCCGCCTGACGCGGGCGAGTCCGCTGGCGGTTCTGAGAGCCACGAGTCTCCAACTCGCGTTCGTGAACATTTTGTAGGTAGTGGTAGAACCGATTGGGTGAGCGAGCACGAATGGCGCGTTTGCCGTCAACCCACAGCTGCTCAAAATACCACTGCTTGGCAGCCACCTCTGGCACGTGGGTCTGCCACAGACCATCGTCGCGCAGTTGCCACGCCGCGAGCACTCGACCGCCCGAAAACACGGGCTTTTCCCCCACAGCGGCTGCATAAGTCACCGGGGCCGTCGCCGTTCCGCTGTCCTGGGGCTCGAGCACCCAGGGCGCGTGCAACTGGTAGTTACCGCCAGCGACTTCCACCCGTAGGGTTCCCGAAACTTCGCCGTGCTGTCTCGCTCGGCGAATGGCATCGCGTGCGGCCGACAACGATGCCAGTGGGCCATCGCTGCGCTCCGCATTCGGTTCTCGACTGCGACCTGACCACCGATCATCGCCCTGAGGTGAGACATACCAGGTCAGCGATCCGTCGGAGGACGGAGACGCCGTCGCCTGCGGGGCACCCTCGCATGCCACTGAGCTAATGCTCAAGAGGAGCCAACACACACTGAGCCTAAAAATGGATTGGGTCATGGCGGCAGGAGTTAATTTCTATAGCATGCAGCGGATGAATACCCATTCATCCGGCGAACTGCTAAGCCAGCAGGGGATTTGCATCCGGCGCCGAAGGAACTGGGGGAGCTCCAGACCGCTGTGGAAGTGGGCGGCGACGCAGGATGTGAGGGATCCATGATATCGCATCAAGATGGCCGACAACACAGCGCGGCCTGCCCATGAGGGGGCCGGGGCAATGCCGGAGTGCTTTCTCAGTGGGCGGAAATTGGACAACTCAGAACGCCAGGACTTGTGTCGGGTAACCTCCCAATCCCTTCCGGATGGAGCTTGATTGAAAGGTTAAGAACGCCAGCGGACTGAGGAATCAACTGCAACCATTTCATAGCATGCGAGTGAGTTTAGGGATCAGGAAGCGGCATGCGCCTACTGCTGGGAACAGCATCGATAAGGATTGATAAGAATGAGTGAGACGCTGCCGGTGGAGCCTCAGGGACGAGGCAAGACGTTCCGAAACTTAACCCTCTTGTGTGCCAGTAGTCTGACCGTCATGGCGGGCACGCCTGTATCACCAGCGTTGCCGACGATGGAGGTCGTGTTTGCGGGGCATCCCTCAGCGGACCTGTTGGTGCGGCTGATGCTCACCCTGCCCGGCTTATTCATTGGACTGCTGGCACCGGCATCGGGCTGGCTGGTCGACCGGTTTGGTCGCAAGCCGCTGCTATTGTGGGGAGCAGTTCTTTATACGGCGGCAGGCAGTAGCGGGCTGTACCTCGATTCGCTGTGGGCGATCCTCGTCGGCAGAGCCTTGCTGGGCGTCGCGGTGGCCGCTATCATGACGGCCGCGGTCACACTGATTGGCGACTACTTCGCCGGCGCCGAGCGTCAGCGGTTCCTGGGACTGCAGGCCGCGTTCATGTCATTTGGCGGGATGATCTTCTTGTTGGCCGGCGGTCTTCTATCAGACCTCAGCTGGCGAGGCCCGTTTGGTATCTACTTGGTGGCGATCGGACTGGTTCCGATGGTCATTCTGGCTATTCGTGAACCGCAACACGCAACCGCACGTTCCAATCAACAGGTACAGCCCGCGGTAGCTGCTGTGCCATGGGGTGTGATTGCGCTGATCTATGCGGTTGCCTTTTTGGGCATGATCGCCTTCTATGCGATTCCCGTCCAACTGCCGTTTCACTTACGAATGCATTTTGACGCCAAGGGAACGGATGTCGGGATCGCGATCGCCTGCATGACGTTCTTCTCGACGCTGGCATCCATGTTGTTTTACCGCATCAAGTCACGGCTGAGCTTTCAGGGCGTGATCGCGGTGATGCTTTTAGGGCTAGGAATCGGGTATCTGGTGGTGGCGACGGCAAGCAGCTACGGCTTCGTGCTCGTGGGGCTGATGGTCGCTGGTTCAGGGCTCGGCCTGCTGATGCCCAATTTGAATGTATGGCTGATGAGCCATGCGCCCGACGCGATCCGGGGACGGCTTGTCGGGGGCCTGACGATGGCACTGTTTCTCGGCCAGTTCATGTCACCGATTGTGTTGCGGCCCCTGCTCGCTAGCTGGGGCACTACCGGCCTGTTCGCTGGACTGGCCGGCATTCTGTTCATTGCAGCGAGCGGTTTTGGTGGCTATGCAGGCAGCAGGTAGTGAGCGGGCCGGCTGGATTGATGAACAAGATGCGGCACGGCTACGCGAACAGGCTGCGTCGATGAGTGTAACCTTCATCCCCGAGGATGAGGATCTCATGTATCGCTTGCCTGATCCCGCACCCGATTTACAGTAACCGAGATCCTCGCGGGCTCGCGTCGCCATCGCGGGAGCGAGCCGTCTTCAAAGTTTTGCTGCAGTCTTGCTGCTTACCTCCGCAGCACCGGCAGAACCACTTCACCGGTTGCTGGGACGCTAATCTCCAGCCCTGAGGTTTCAAAGCTGCGGTACCGTGAGGCAATTGCATCCGCTGCTCGCTTGCGCGAGGCTTGGTCTTCGTCGTTCAGGATAATGCGGGCTTTGTAAACACCGTCGACGACGCCTTTCTTCACCTCGCCTGCCTGCAGCGACTCGACCACGAATTGCCCATCCGGTTGAATGAGTGCGAAGCCTCGATTCGCTTCGTTCGCGGTGTCCACGATCTCAATGGAA
>CALELC010000655.1 GCA_937904535.1 uncultured Planctomycetaceae bacterium | reverse complement strand
CCGACCGGCGGAGCGGTCGGCGACCAAGGTGGTCGATCGCTCCGCCGATCGAACCCGGCGCCGCCTGGAAACGTCACAGCTGCAAGCCAGCCCCTTCGGCGTTTGCAGCCAGCCAACCCAGCCACACCGACCGGCGGAGCGGTCGGCGACGTTGCGTCTCCCTCTAACTTGCTACCTGCACCCGGCCTCGCTCATGTTCGATCTCGTCGTCGGCTCTGGAAACGCTCATAAAGTCGCCGAACTGCGGGCGTTGTTGCCTGCGGATCGAATCCGCTTAACGCCGCTTTCAGATCTGCCAAACGCAATCGAAGTCGATGAGACCGGCAGCACGTTTGCGGAAAATGCTCGTCTCAAAGCGGTCGAGCAGGCCAAGCACCTCGGTCGCTGGGTGTTAGCCGAAGACAGCGGGCTAAGCGTCGATGCGTTGGGCGGCCGGCCCGGCGTGTTGTCCGCGCGGTACGCTGGCAAACATGGAGACGATCAGGCGAACAACCGCCGGTTGCTGGATGAACTAGCCGGGGTACCCGATGAGCGCCGCGGGGCCGCATTCTGTTGCTTCATCTGCTTAGCCGATCCTCAGGGTCAGGTCCAAATTGAAGTCGATGACTTCTGCCGCGGGCGAATCGCTCATGAAGCCGCTGGCGATGGCGGATTTGGCTACGACCCGCTCTTTATCATTCCTGAATATCATTTGACCTTTGCGCAACTCGGCTTAGCGGTCAAAAACGTGCTCAGCCACCGTTCGCGTGCGCTGAGAAAGCTGCTTCCTCGTTTGCTGGATGTGATCGCCCCATCATGATGGCTTCTGATTCAGACCGACTGGACGTCATCGCCGTCGGAGCACACCCCGACGACGTCGAGATCGCTTGCGGCGGTACGCTCGCCAAGTTGGTCAAGCAAGGCTATCGAGTTGGGATCATCGATCTCACCGATGGTGAACCGACGCCCGGCTCGCCTGGGCCCGAAGTGCGGTTGGCCGAAGCCGATGCGGCGGCCCGCGTGTTGGGGATTCATGAACGCATCAACCTCAACCTGCCCAACCGGCGGTTGTTTGACAACTTCGAAAACCGAGTCGCATTGGCGACGGAGTTTCGGCGTTGGCGTCCGCGATTGGTGATCGGTTTTGGTGACAAAACCCCGATGGCATCGCCCGATCATTATCAAGCGATGCTGCTGACCGACGCTGCGATTTTCTATAGCCGCCTGAGCAAGTGGGACGAGTACTTTGATGGGCTGCCGGTTCACGCGATTTCGCGGCACCTCTACTTCCGCCTTGCCTTTGAATATGAGGTGATGGCTGGAGAAGCGAATCATGTCACGGTTGATATCGGCGCGACGCTTGAGACCAAGATCGAGTCGGTGTTGTGCTATCAGACCCAGTTCAGCGGGAAACCCTACATCGTCGAGCGACTGCGCGCGGCGGCGATCGTCTCGGGCGCCGAGGCCGGTGTCACCGCGGGCGAAGTGTTTGTCGCTCCCAAACCATTTGCGGTCGATGACTTAGTGAAAACGATCATGCCTTGAGCGAAAGCGGAAACCACGACGTCGGTGCCGTCCTCAAGCGGAGGAAACCCGCAGAATGATCTAGATTCAGCCCAGGCGTTGTTGTAAGTTCCGAAGCTGATCGAGTGTCAGAAGGGCTTAGTGGCGAGCCGATCGCCACGGTTTCAGGGAGGAATCATCGCGTGCAAACGCTCAAAACGGCCATCGTCGTGTTGTTGATGATGACAGTCATGTATGGCTGTTACGTCTCATTGACAGCCGCTCCCGAACCGCTCCCCGAACAAGTCGTCGAACTGATCGAGGAATCCGACTCGTTCGACGATTTCGCGATCGATCCGGGCCTCCCCGATTCGCTCGCCAGCCTCGGCATCGCGGATAATTCCGCCTCACAAACACCGGCCGCCGAAGGTCCCACCGAGCTGACGTTTTCCGACACCGCAGCAGCTGACACTGCGGCTCCCAGCGGTGCGGCGAATGTCGACGCAGCGGTAGTGTTGGCCACCGGCGAAAGCTCCAGCCGTCAATTGCCGCAGCCTGATGACGTTTCGCCGGCGGTGGCTCCCGATTTCAACCGCGACTACCCCGCGACCCAAACCGCTCAACTCAGCCTGCCCGACCCTGGGTCGCTTGAGAACCTACCGTCCACCGGCTGGAAAAATGAAACCCAGCCCGCCAGTTGGGAAACCGGGGTCAGCCCAGACACGCAAGCGTCGAGTCCCGCAGGGACCAACAGCGCCATCGCGGCGGCCGAAAAAGCCGGACTGGCCAACGCGATTCGCACTGCCGACCGGCAGTACGCAGCCGATCAACCCGCCGAAGCGCTGGCGACACTCAGCCTGTTCTACAACACGCCTGACATGACCGAAGAAGAGCGGTCAGCGCTGCTCGGACGGCTCGACCCGCTGGCGGCGATCGTGATCTACTCCCGCAAGCACTTGCTCGAGCAACCGCATCGTGTCGGCCAAGCGGAAACACTGATGGAGATCGCCGCCCAGTATGAGTTGCCCTGGCAACTGCTGGCGAACATCAATGCGATCGAGGATCCCGTCGCTGTTTTGCCGGGGACCGAGCTGAAGGTGGTCCGCGGCCCGTTCCGCGCCGAAGTTGACCTGACGCGGAATGAACTGACCATTTTCCTCGGCGACCTGTACGCCGGCCGCTTCCCCGTCGCCGTCGGCTCCACACCGGCTCCTCAAGAAGGGACTTACACGGTGCAGGACAAACAATCGGCACGCACCTTCTATGATGCCAGCGGTTCACCGATTCCTGCTGGTGATGCTCGCAATCCCTACGGCAACGTGTGGCTGGATCTCGGTAAGCAAATCTGCATCCACGGCAGCCCCGACCGCAGCGAACCGACGGATAAGGGCTGCATCAGCCTGCGAGGGGCCGATGCCGACGATCTGTTCGGCATTCTTTCTCAAGGCTCGTCGGTCACCATTCGCCGCTGATCCACTCGAATTGAACCGGCGGGTCCCAGGCGACTGGGGTCTTGCCGCGTGCGGCTGGGCGGACGAAGATTCCGTCCATGAAAGACTACGATCCTGAAGAGCTCAAGCAGCTCGTCCGCCAACACGCCTTGAAGTTTGGCACCTTCACCCTGGCCAGCGGCAAAACCGCGTCGTATTACCTCGACTGCCGCAACCTGACATTGCAGCCCCGCGGGGCGAACGTCATCGCCGCCGGCATTCTGGAGCTGCTGCAAGCATCCGAGCGTCTGCCCGATGCCGTGGGTGGCATGGCCATCGGTGCCGACCCGATCACCGCAGCGGTCGTGACCATCGCCGGCCAGCGCGACCTGCCGATCGTCGGCTTCATGGTGCGTAAAGAGCCGAAGGCTCACGGCACCGGTCGCCAAGTCGAAGGCCCGGTCGAGCCAGGACAAGAAGTCGTGATCGTCGAAGACGTGATCACCAGCGGCGGCAGCGCCCTGGCGGCCGTTGCAGCCGCCCGTGCGTTTGGACTGAAGGTCCGCGGCGTGATCGGGATCATCGATCGCCTGGCTGGCGGACAAGCGGCCTTTGCCGCCGAAGGCGTGCCGCTGCAGACACTGCTGACTGTCCGCGACTTCGGCATCGAAGCCTAACCATTCCCTGTGCCGTCACTGTAGGTCAGTGGCAGGCGCAAGGGACCAGTGCTCGGTCAGCCCACGGTGTCACACGAGGCTGACACTGAAGGCTGCTCCGTCGGAACGAATGCACGTCGGTCCTTCGGCACGCCATGTCGAGCGATCTCGAGGATCGCTCATATCTGCTACCAACGGCTGCAAGATCGGGAAGATACCGGCAGCGCTTTGCCGCTACTTTAGTTCGGCGAGGCGGATATTCTTGA
Source organism: uncultured Planctomycetaceae bacterium (assembly GCA_937904535.1). GTDB lineage: Bacteria > Planctomycetota > Planctomycetia > Pirellulales > Pirellulaceae > UBA6163. Next base: position 1,250 of record CALELC010000655.1, on the reverse strand, counting down.
ACTCGCACCACATCGGCTTGCCCGCGTGAAGTTGCAAGGCGAGCACGCCCTTGAGCAGCGTCTTCTGCGGGTCGTTATCGGTGAAGTCGAGCACCAGTTGGCCGTTGATGTAGTGCTGAATGTGATTCCCCTTGGCACGGATCACCAGGTCATTCCAGTCATCCAACCGAAACAGCTTCTCGAAGCCGGCTTGATCGATCAACGGCTTACCGCTGACCTGCTTGCCACCCTCGGCTTCCCAGGTCGCCTTTTCGCCGACCAAGCAGATTCTTCCGCGGGTACCACGCTCGTCATAGATGAACGCTGCGACGTTGGGCAGTTGGTTTTCATTGCGGATCTCGCATTGATATCCAGCGACGACCCAATTGTTTCTTACGCCTTCGGTGATCCGCCGTGAGCGATATTGGACACCGGAGTTGTTGGTGTTGCTGAGCCGGAACGAGAGCCGCAGATCGAAATCGCCCAGCTCGCCACCGGTCCAAATCAGGAACGTGTTGCCATCGGCCACCGCTTCGGTCGTGGTTTCGCCGCGGATCACGCCATCCTGCACCTTCCACAGCCGTCCGTCCCCGTCCCAATGTTCGAGGTTTTCGCCGTTGAAGATGCTCTTCATGCCCGCCGGTTCGGCCGGCAGAGCGTCCTCGGCCCAGGAGGCTCCGCCAATAGCGAGAGTCGCGGACAGACAAACCGCAACCGAAAGTGAAATCGCTCGCAACGTCATGCTTCTAAAGTCCAGGTGAGTCGGGGGGAGGGATGCCATTTAGCTGGCCTATTGTAGGTCGGAGCGGTTTCAGCCCACAACCAGCGCAAGCAAAGGTGGTCGATCGCTCCGCCGATCGAACGGAGTGAAAAAGCTAGCTGCAAGCTAGTAAGTTGCCGCTGCAGACAATCAAACCGAGCAACTGCCGCAGCCACCGACCGACGACAAGGTAGTCGATCGCTCCGCCGATCGAATGGAGACAGAAAGAGCTAGCTGCAGGCTGGCGAGTTGCTGCAGACAATCAACGCCAACAGTTGCCGCAGCCTCCGACCGACGGAGCGGTCGGCGACCTAGGTAGTCGATCGCTCCGCCGATCGAACAGAGACAGAAAGAGCTAGCTGCAGGCTGGCGAGTTGCTGCAGACAATCAACGCCAACAGTTGCCGCAGCCTCCGACCGGCGGAGCGGTCGGCGACGGAGGTGGCCGCTCGCTCCGCGATCGAACCTACAGCACTAGCAGCGTCTCAAGCCAGCAGCTCCTAGCGCCGCAC
>CALELC010000654.1 GCA_937904535.1 uncultured Planctomycetaceae bacterium | reverse complement strand
TCCGCAGTTTGGTCATCGCATAATGCGGTGCGTGAATTCTTTGAGGAGTAACATTCTCGTTAGCGAAGAACCGATAAGCGGCCTCCATTTCTGCACGACCATGCATCGCCGCCGGAATACTGAGGTTGGGGTGCGTTAGAGACCTCTCCAGAATCAAGCTCAGCCTTTTATTCAAGCGCGTATCACCCAACTCTGCCGAAGCTACTTCCATTTCCAAGTTCATTGGTTCACCCTCCCTGTCGGGTATTGCCAACTATGTGCTACGTGATGGACTCACCACGAGCTTCAATCCTGGCGTCGTCTGGCAAAAAGTCCAGGAGAGCCAAAGGTCAGCCTCATGCGGATAAAACGTGTGCTAGCAAAGACTTGTGTGGTACGATGAGGGCAACGCCCTGGGAATCGAAAGCAATGAACATTCATAAGCCCCAACGGGGCGGCCCTAAAACCGTTAGTGGCGCCCGATAGGCTCGCCCCGTTGGGGCTCCGTTGTCATGGGCGTTCCGACCCCAGAGCGTTGCTCTGGGCTGATATAGCACCGGCCCGTTGGGCCTAACGCTTGCCGGTGGGGCCTAACCGTTTATGCTCTGCTGAATCGGGCTGATGTCGCCTCACTCAATCGGTATCCGATTCTACAGAAATCGTCATGATCGCTTCGTTGGAGCAAGATGGTTAAGCGGGAAGAGACCTGAAGGGTTGCTTAGCGATGGGCGTGGTCTCTGGCGAACGCTTTGCAGCCGTTGGGTTATTGAAACGGGATTCTTCAGTTCACCCGCACGCCCTTCGTACCTCAGGGATGTGCCACCCGCTACCCCAGGGACTCGCCGCCCAACGAGAATCGTCACCCAGACAGGGTGGCAAGATCTTATTGAAAGGTCAGTGAGTCGATGTTCATCAAGCCACCACGATTGATGGGATTCTTAAACACAAAGTAGATCGCATCGCGTCCCGTCTGCGGTGTCAGTTCGATGGTCTTGTCACCAAACGCTTCCCAGCTGCCATTGACCGGCACTGTTACCGATCCCAGCAATTCACCGTCGGCACTCCCGCGACGAACTTCGATTTCGCCACCGGCTCCGGCGCTGGTGACGCGAACGGTGACCGACTGCAGATTGTCCAGCGGAATGTTGTTAAACTTGAGGAACGCGTCGTGATTGATCGCTCCCATGAAGTACTTGCCTTCAGCCCGGTCAGACCCGAGTCGCTGGGTGCCTTGGAACTCGTCGGCGGCTTCGGCCTGCAGATGGCGGTTGCGCAGCACCACTGAACCGATCCCCACAAGCTTCGGGATTTCGCCGCGTCCCAGATCGGTATAAGCGGCTTCCAGTTTCAGGTTGGTGCTCAGGTCTCCGATAAGAATCTCATTGTTGAAACCTTGGGCACTGGGATGAGCCGTGTCGGCGGTGGACGAAAACACATACTGAACCATCTGGGTCACTTCTGATTCGGTGTGCTGTTGGTGTGGCAGCATCCCGATCTTGCCCCATACTCCAGTGGACCCCTCGAGGACCCGCTTCACCGATTGTGCAAGCTGGTGAGATTGATCGCGGTACTTGTCCGCAATTTCAACGAAGCTCGGACCGACGAGTTTGCGATTGGCCGCATGACAGTTGAAACAATCGCTTTTGCGGATCAGGGTCAGGCCAGGATGATCGGCCTCGAGAGCACCGTTGTTGGCTTCAGGAATGGCTTCAACAAAGAGTCGTGAGGGTGCCTGAGACTCGATCAGGTGTTGTCCCTCTTCTTCGGCTTCATCAAAGTCACTGGTGCCGTCTTCTTGGTCACGCACCCGCAACTGGTAACGGATAGGCTGGCCTGGTGTGAAGAAATCACCGTCGCGCGGTGCGATGAACTCGACAACGGGTCGTGAGTTGCCGACGATAACCGGTACGGATGAAACACTCGTGGCTCCGGCTGGATCACGCACTTCCAATTCAACGGTATACACGCCAGGCTCATAAAACGTCACTTCCGTATCGGCTGTTTCTGAAAGCGGTTGGCGTGTTGCTGAGGCGTCAGATGATTTGACAAAGGTCCAGCGATAACTTAACTCATCGCCATCCCGGTCCGTCGATTCAGTGCTCCGGAGCTTCACCACCAACGGCTCGCGTCCAACGGCATCTTCGGCGCGAGCAACAGCAACCGGGGCCCGATTGCCGCGTACATAGTCAATTCGGACTAGCCGAGCATCCGGATTCACCCCCCAGGTTTCACCGTATTCCAGGACATATAAGGATCCGCCGACGTCGAATTGCAGATCGACCGGGCGAGTGAAAGTCATGTCAGGCAAGAAGCGTTCGAGACGCTGGACCTGGGAGTCGGCGTCTAAATGAACGGCAAGAATCCAGTTGCGTGACCATTCAAAGGCGAAGAGGGTTCGGTCGTAGGCGGCAGGAAACCGCGTCTCGGCCCCAACGGCGGTGTCATAGTAGTAGATCGGTCCGGCACAAGCCGTCCGGCCACCTGTGCCGACCTCGGGAAACTCCGTCGATTCACTGCTGGGATAGTAGATCATGGCCGCTTGAGCCGGTGGCAATTCTTGCGCGCCCGTGTTGTTGACCGAAGCGTTGATCGGTCGTTGCGGGTTGAGCGGCTGGCCAATTTTTCCGGTTTGAAAATCGATCAGGGGATAGGCGAAATTGTTGCCGATGAAGTACGGCCAGCCGTAGTTGCCGGCCTGCCGCGCTTGGTTGATTTCGTCATAGCCGCGTGACCCGCGCGGGCCATCGGAGCCGGCATCGGGGCCGACATCACCCCAGTACAAATAACCGGTGCGCTGGTCGATGCTGATCCGCCAGGGATTACGACAGCCCATGACATAGATTTCTGGATGGCCGATGGTGCCGTCCGCAGGAAAGAGATTGCCCGCGGGAATCGAATAACTGCCATCCGGTTCTGGGTGGATTCGTAAGATTTTACCGTTGTAGCTTTTGGTGTTTCCTGCGGTTCGCTGCGCATCCCAAGGGACGCGGCCTTCACGCTCATCGATCGGCGCGTAGCCTTCGGAATCGTTGAATGGGTTGGTGTTGTCACCGGTGCCGATGTAGAGGTTGCCGTCAGGGCCGAACTCTAACGCACCCGCATGATGACAACACTCTTGTCGCTGTTCCTTATAGGAGAACAGCCGTTTTTCGCTTGTGAGGTCAAGTTGATCATGGCGAAAATCAAATCGGCTCACATACTGGCCAGGAAAATCAGGCGGTGAGTATTGCAAGTAGATCCAGCCGTTTTGCAAAAAGTTTGGATCCAGTGCCAGTCCGATGAGCCCATTCTCCTGAGCCGTGGTAACTTCTAACTGGCCGACGACCGTGGCTTGTCCTGAGTTGGGATCGATCCGTTTGAGCGTCCCTCCTAGCTCGATCACAAAGATCCGCCCGTCCGCGGCGATATCGAGTTCCATCGGCTGAATGAGCCCGGTATGGATGATCGTGCGTTCAAAGCGGTTGATGTCGACGGTTTCGGCGAGCGCTAGAGTGCCGCACAAGGTTAATAAAACTGTGGCGGTGGCCCATCGCACCCAGTGACGCAGGAAGGCGGAAGGAATGGGGGACATGGCACGTCTGGTATGGCGAGAGGGGAGGAGAAAGACGAGTGAGGTAGGAAGAAGTTTAGCTCAATTGGATGGAAGATACACGACAAGCAAGAATGACCGCTGTGGAGCTTGTTCAGGAGCGGTGGCCACCTTCAATGCAACGGCACGCCGGTTGCACCTGCCGTGCTGTCTGGCTGCACCCTCTGTGCACGCCGCCTCTCCCGCTTCTTGAGCTTCTGGCCCAGCGATAATGACACCCACTCTGCACAGCAAGCTGGAAGAACATTTCGGCTTTAAAAAGTTTCGCCCCGGGCAAGCTCAAGCGGTCCAAGCAGCGCTGCAAGGGCGAGATGCGGTGGTCATCATGCCGACTGGCTCGGGCAAAAGCCTGTGTTACCAGCTGCCGGCACTGGAGCTGAAAGGAGTCACGGTTGTCGTCAGTCCGTTGATTGCCCTGGCCGATGACCAGGCGGCGCATCTGGCAGAGCTGGAGATTCACTCGGTGGTGCTGAACAGTTCGCGCCGCGCCGCAGAGCTCCGCGCCGCTCGCAAAATGATCGCTGATGGGACCACGGAGTTTGTATTCACGACGCCGGAGCGGCTGCAGGGGACCGACTTGTGCGAGGTGCTGCGAAAGCGAGGCGTCGACATGTTGGTGATCGACGAGGCACACTGCGTTAG